>NZ_MUFM01000050.1:0-13737 GCF_001996125.1 Salinivibrio sp. PR932
TATTTACTGTATTTTTATCAGGTTTTAAGCGTCGGTTTGAACAAGATCACTTTTTTAAAACGTTTTATTTTTCATCGCGAATTAATTGAAGCAATATTGCGAACGCCAAGGAGGCACACTCCAAAGTTTGCGATAAAAGGGAAGAGATGCCCTCCAAAACTWTCGTATAACGCGAACAAATAAAGGCAGTAATCATGAAAAAATTTTTTGCACTGAGTGCTCTTTCTCTCGCTTTCGCTTCTAGCGCTTTTGCTGGTTCTTCTTACGTAACAGGTAATGTTCAATTCCACGATGATGGCCGAATTCATGGTTCGGACGTTACATCTACACTGGAAGCTGGGCATACTTTTGATAACCAATTCGGCGGCTTGACGATTTACACCGAATTTGATGGTATTCAGTTAGGTAAATTGGAAACAGAAAACGGTGGTGCAGGTAACACCACACCAGCAATCACTGTGGGTGGTGAACAGGTATTTAATCTTACCGAGCATTTATGGGTTGCCGCGGGTTACCAACACCTATTCTCTGCTGGCGAGAATGTGCAGTACCGTCCATTGGTTAAGATTGGATACAACTTCGACAGCGGCATCTCGTTAAGTAACCGTACTCGTGCGCATATTGATGCGACAGACGCAGATGCGGATACAGATTACCGTATGGATAACCGCATCGGTTACGTGATGAATGAGGATGTGACGCTAAGTTACAACAACGTCTACATGATTGAAGCGGAAACCATGGACCACGAGCTTCGCGCAACGTGGACTCGTAAAGGTGTTCAACCTTACTTTGAGTTCCGCAGTCAAGCACATGGTGCAGAAAACGCGGGTGGTGACAGCCTAGTGAATAACGCGTTTGTATTTGGGGCCTCTTACGGCTTCTAATGTTATATTTTTCTTAACTATCCATTAAGAAAAAGCCCTGCGGTTTATCTCGCTGGGCTTTGTTTTTCTTGGTCCTGCCTTCGTGATGGCTATATTCGAACACTTGGCCTTTTTCGTTAAACGCGCAAACAGTGCCGCTGTCTTTGTCTCGCCATCCTCCATACTAGGAGAGCCTATTGGGATGCCCGGTACGGAGAGCCTTTTTATAGCGATAATAATATATTCACCTGAATTATGATCGAGTGCAGTCAAGAGGGGACAAATGTCCTCCTTTTATCTGCTGTTCGCCCCTAAGATAAGCACAATCTCAACAGAACAATAAAGGCCTCACCATGAGTCTATTTGCTTTGCTCGACATTAATAACACCCTCGTCAATATTCCACTCGGAGACGGTTATGCGATGAGTTGGATTGAGGCGTTCGGAACCGTTTTTGGATTACTGTGTATTTGGTTTGCTAGCCAAGAGAAAACGATTAACTACCTGTTTGGTTTGCTCAATGTCACTCTGTTTGCGGTGATATTCTTTCAAATTCAGTTATATGGGTTACTGCTTCTTCAACTGTTTTTCTTTTGTGCCAACATTTATGGTTGGTACGCATGGACACGTCCTAACGCGCAAGGCGAAACCTTAGAAGTACGCTGGTTAAGCAAGCAGAAGCTCATTGCGACAGCGGTAGTCAGTGTGATTTCGATAACCTGGCTAACTATCTATATCGATACATTTTTCTTTTCGCTCGCAAGCTTCACTGTTGATGGTTTAAACCTTTTAGGCTCAAACTTGGCTTCTCCCGTGCTTGAGCCGGATGCGTTCCCATTCTGGGATGCCACGATGACGGTGCTGTCCGTTGTTGCTCAAGTGCTGATGACGCGCAAATACGTGGAAAATTGGATTCTGTGGGTTGTTATTAACGTTATTAGTGTGGGCATTTACGCGACACAAGGTGTTTATGCAATGTCTGCGCAGTATGCAATCTTAATGTTCATTGCTGCCAATGGCACACGGGAATGGGCGCGTAGCGCAAAACGGAATGACGATAAAACATTAACTCAAGCTGCGGCAGCGTGAGGAGCGTATTTATGGTCAAACAACCTCATATTGGTGTTGATGAAACACAAGTTGCGCCTCGCGTGATTGTGTGTGGCGAGCCCGATCGTGCCAATCGTATTGCCGCATTATTGGATAATGCAGAAATGATGTCTGAAAATCGCGAATATCGCGTTTTTACAGGCAGTTACAAGGGGCAATCGATTTCTATATGTAGTACTGGGATCGGTGCGCCATCCATGCTCATTGCGGTTGAAGAGTTAAAGCAATGCGGTGCTAGCTATGTAATACGCGTCGGCTCTGCAGGCTCGATGCAAGCGGGAATTCAGCTTGGAGAGCTGATTGTCGCGGAGGGTGCAGTAAGGGATGAAGGCGGTTCTAAGGCCTATGTGGATACAGCTTACCCAGCCTATGCAAGCCTTCAACTATTGAAGGAAATCGAGCGCTATCTCTCTACGCAAGCCACCCGATATCATTTCGGCGTAGTTCGCTCTCATGACAGTTTTTATACTGATAATGAAGAAGCGATATGCCAATTCTGGAACCAGAAAGGCGTGTTAGGTGCTGATATGGAAACCTCTGCCCTGTTGGCGGTGGGTCGGTTACGAGGCCTCCATGTCGCTTCGATCTTAAATAATGTCGTGCTCTATCAACAAGATGTGAAAGAGGGCATTGGGCAGTATGTGGATGAGACTCGAGTGATGATGGAAGGTGAAAGGCTTGCGGCAACCACGGCGTTAGAAGCGCTTATTGCTCAGAGCTAGTCATGTTATAGCCTCAGTTACTTTTTCGTCATCAATCAATGTGTATAAAAGCGGCAGGTCAATGTCGCTTTTTTATTGGTTGTGACGGGGTACAATCAAAATGACATCGTTGTCATTAGATTTTCTGAGAGAGCAGAGAATGAAAATCGGGCCTTATCCAACCGGTCGCTTCAAAACATACCTTGAGAAAAACAGTGCCGCTTTTCGTGATTTGATTTATCAGTGTCAAATCAGTACGCGTTACTTTGATGTAGGTGAAGCGATTCTTCGCCAAGGTGAGGAACTTCAGCATTTATACGTTGTGCCGGTGGGCCGAGTCTCGATGAGTATATTGGCGGCGAATGGGCGACGTTTTCAACTCGGTGAGGCAAACTGCGATTACCATATTTATGGTGAAATGGAGTACTTTACTCAATCGCCTTGCCAGTGGAGTGTGATAGCAGACGAGCATATGCAGGTTGATGTCATTTGTATTCAAACGCTAACGGAAAAGCTGCAACAGCAGCCTGAAATGATGGTGTTTTTTGCATCAGCGTTAGCGGAAGATTATCAAGACTCTATGGCTATCTACACGAACCGATTGTTGCATCCCATTACTTACAACATCGCTTATGATCTTTTGATCAGGAGCCAAACCAATACCTTGTTGGGCGGGTTTGACCGAGTCAACCAAGAGGCTGAGCGGTTTGGCACTTCAGGCCGCGTCTATCGGCGAGCAGTGAAAGAATTGATTGAAAGGGGACTTATTACCAAAACAGAAAATGGCTTAGAGATCACTGACGAGCGGGCGCTAAAAGCATTTATTGATGCGAATGAATGAGATACCACACCAATATCTGCGCACAATGTCTTTATGCGCAGACATTTTCTTCACCGAGGTTGGTAACCTCCTACCGCACGGCATAGATCAGCAAGCAGGTGTAGCTGACGTAGCATATAAACAGTAATCCCCCTTCGGCGCGGTTGATTTCTCGTGTCTTGCCAAAGCGCATTGAGACTAGCAGCAAGAGTAAGGTCACGGCGAGCATCACCATCCAATCTCGCCAGAAGACTTCTTCTGCGATGTCGCGAATTGGCTCGATGGCGCCGGCAATACCAATCACGGCGAGGGAGTTAAAAATGTTGGAGCCGACCACGTTGCCCACGGCAATATCGTGCTCTCCTTTGCGGGCGGCAATGATCGAGGCAGCCAACTCGGGCAGGGAGGTCCCTAATGCGACTATGGTTAAGCCAATAATCAGATCGCTGACGCCCAACTGTTGGGCGATCCCAACGGCACCCCACACCAAGATGCGTGAGCTAACAACTAATAGTGCGAGCCCGATCACCAGCCACATTACTGCCTTTTTCAGTGAGAGGGTTTGCTGAGTGAGCTCGGCATCCATCTCGATGGCGAGGGTGTCTTCTTTGGTTCGCATCCCACGCCACACCGTCCAGCCGATCAGCAGCAAGAAGCCTGCGATCAGCAGCAAGGCTTCGTAGAAGCTAATCGTGAAGTTCCACAACATCACCCCGATAACAAGAGTGATGGCTAACAGAATCGGCAGCTCTGTGCGGACGATGGTGGAATGGACCGCAATGGGCGCAATCAGGGCCGTTACCCCGAGAATTAGGGTAATATTGACGATGTTGGAGCCCAGCGCATTGCCGAGCGCTAATGCAGAGTTGCCATCTAATGCGGCCATGGTCGACACTAGAATCTCTGGCAGAGATGTACCAAAGCCCACGACCAGCATGCCAATCAATAAAGGCGGCATTCCCGCATAATGGGCACTCACCGCCGCGCCTTCCACAAACCTTTCTGCACTCCATATCAGAAGCGCAAACCCAGCAATAATCGCCAACATTGCAAGCAGCATATTGTCACCTTAGTTGAAAAGAAAAGTCGTTAAATCGCCTAGTTGCAAGCGCCTAGGCCGAACGGATGAAGCAACTAAGATTCATTGCGTTAACGCTAGTCGGTGAGTTTTCTACCGCCAACTTGCTGTCGCGTTAAGCCCTGTATTAATGACACAGATTTTTGGTTTTGCAACATAAATGTTGGGCACCGCTCACCCATATTTCAGCTGCAAAGCATTTTGCTTGATCGAATGTGGTGAAGGGGAGGGCGCGATGACTTTATGTTGGTGGTAAAAGTGTAACATTTACAACCTAAAGTGATGGAATATCGATGTTTAAAGAGTATCAGCGATAAGAAACGCCAGTGCTGGAATGGGCAAGTACCTGTTACAGTCTTTATTTGAACTATTAAAAAGCGCGAGATTCGCCCAATTTCCGAAATGCGCGCCCTAACTATTAGGTAGGACGCGTTTTAGATATGAATATTAGAAACTACCCTCTGTTGCGTTTTGGCGGTCAGTGTTAAATTGATTATTAGCACCGGACTGCCAAACTACGTTTGCTGTGGGATCTGACTCGTTTCGTTTTACGCATTTCCACTCTATATCTTGTTTTGCGGGTAAGGTAAGCGTAGATCGCCATGTAGGATACTGTGATGGTTCTAGCTTTATCGCATTTCCTAATGCCCAACCACTCAGCTGAGGGTGATTACCAACGACATAAACGCTCTGACCTGAAGTGGTAACACCATTATGACAAGTGAATGTGATGTCTCTCGAAAGTGGATCCGTATTACTATTGCTTAGCCCATGCAATACAATTGCTTGATTTTGGGCGAGATGCAGTGTTGCGTGCCCTGCAGTTACATGTACACTGTTATCGTCGAGTAAATTCGTATAACTTCCATCGGATAGAGCTAGATTACGAACAGTAATTGAAGCAGACGGGCCACGATTAAGCGCAACGGTAACGACATCATCACCTTGTTGACGTTCAAAGACCAGTATATCTTCATTGACCCAACGTGAAATATAACTGCCACGTTGAATAGCAAGACTGTTTTTGCGAAGTTTAGCCAACGTTTTAATTATTTTGAATGCTTGCGTATCTTGGCTGAAACTTGGCATCTTCTCTCGGTTGTATGGATCGCTACCAACTTGGCCAAAGCCGTTCTGAGTGAAGTTTGCTGCGTAATGCTCTGTTCCATAGTATATCGCAGGTATCCCGCGTACTGTCATAGTAGCAACTAACCCTAGATTTACTCTTTCTTGAGCAAACGCTTCACTTTGATTACCGCCTAACTCATTATTTCCGGGGCCGAAGGTTGATGCACTAGAGCGTAATGCAGTGGAAATTCGCGCCATATCATGATTATCCATAAACACCACTTGCCAATCATCGCTAGAAAACACTTTCTCCCGTTTGTTTAAATAGTTATTAAGTGTTTTAAAACTATTGTTAGAACGGTTGGCAAGAGCTCGCTCTAATGTATCTCGGAAACCAAAATCGAGTAGTGCTGACCCTGATGTATTCGCATAATCAATGGCATATCCATCTATACCTGTAGTTTTATTGGCACTAGCACCGAACCATTCGCCAAAGAAATAAAATCCATCGCGTCCTAGAGTTTTGCTATAATCATATATGTCAGATGTCCATTGCTGAATAAATGACTTATCCATGTGTTTTATCGCGTCGATACGGATTGCGTCGACACCAGCATCTATCCAGAACTTAGAGCCTTCAAGTAAATATTGATAAACATCTTTATTTGACTGATTGAAGTCTGATAGATTAAATAAGTTGTGATTTCTTACCTGATTCCAGTTGTTCCAGTCAGTAACGCCACCGTTGTGGTGATACCAGTTAGTACCAGCAGCTAGATCAGTATTGTAATCTATGATATATTCACCATCTCGATATATCGCACCATATTCATTTTCGTCATTTCCGTTAGAATGGTTTGGTGCATAGTCGAGAACTAGCTTCATGTCATATTCTTGACTATGCATGGTTTCGGCCAACTCTTTGAAGTCTTCAATAGTACCGAAATGTTCATCTACTCGAAAAAAGTCTCGCCCCCAATATCCATGATAACCAGCCCCACCATTAATATCTAAGTTATTAGCATTATCAATGGGTGGAGTGATCCAGATAGCTGTTACCCCCAAAGACTTGAGATAAGGTAGCTTATTAATTAAACCACGAATGTCGCCGCCGATGTACTTCTTTAAGTCGTTGGGATCATAAGTCTCTTTATTCTCGCCGATGTTATTACTTGAATCTCCATCGCTAAATCTATCAAGAAAAAGAAAATAAATAGTCTCTTTCCTGAAATCTAAAAAACTACTTTCTTTACCTTGTGTTCGATGTTCATTAAGAATTGGAGCGCTCAGTGCCAAACTATTGAAGCCTATTGTAGTCAATAGTACACTAAAAAATAAAGTGCGTTTTCTCATAGGAGATATCCTTGTGATTATGAACGTGACATAACATGATTTCCTAGTCTTGCGTTAAATTAACCTCGCTATAAAAGTCAAAAATATGGCAGAACTCAGTGTTTAAATTGAAACGAATTGATGTGCCAATGTCTTTAGTAGATATGTTTTGATTGTTAACGCGGGCAATTAACTCCTTACCTCCCACTGAAAAGTAGATATATTTTTCATTACCCATATTTTCAACTACGGTTAGGTTTCCAGTGACGACATTTATCGTGTCATCAGCGTTTGCGATATTAATATGTTCTGGTCTAATGCCAAAACAAACGGGCTTGTCGATATATTCACGCAATACTTGTTGTTTTTCTAAAGGAATAAGTATGCGTACGTCGTTGGTAATATCTACATAGAGCTGTCCATTTTTTTCGCGTATCACGGTGTCTACTAGATTCATGGCCGGAGAACCAATAAAGCTGGCTACGAATTTATTCGCGGGCTTATTGTATAAATTGCTTGGTGTATCTACCTGCATAATCTTACCTTGGTTGAGCACACAGATTCGGTCGCCCAGAGTCAAAGCTTCAGTTTGATCATGCGTAACATAGATCATCGTTGCAGGACTTCCTTCATCTTTGAGTGATTTATGTAATTGAGCTATCTTCACTCGCATAGATACGCGAAGTTTTGCATCTAAATTTGATAATGGCTCATCGAATAAGAATACTTCAGGCTTACGAACAATAGCACGACCAACGGCAACTCGCTGTCGTTGACCTCCAGACATTTCTTTCGGTTTCCGGTATAACAGGTCGGTAATCTCTAGTTTTTCTGCAGCCTCTATCACACGGCGCTTTATTTCATCCTTAGGCCACTTCTGCATTTTAAGACCAAAAGCCATGTTGTCGAAAACTGTTTTATGGGGATAAAGTGCATAGTTTTGAAATACCATTGCAATACGACGGTCTTTTGGCGGTAGTCCATTAACTACTCTATTTCCAATGCGGATCTCACCACTAGTAATATCTTCCAAACCAGCAATCATTCTTAACGTTGTTGATTTCGCACAACCCGACGGGCCAACAAATACCATGAACTCGCCATCGCGAATATCTAGGTCGATGCTATGAACGGCTTTAAATTTGTTATCATATTGCTTTTCAATTTTGCGTAGGCTAACAGTGGCCATGAATTTCTCCGTTTACCGCTCTGTACTGATAATAGAAATTGATTTACCAGTGATTACTCTGTTGACACTCTGATTTTTGAATTAGGCAGATTGAAAGATTGTTAATCTGCCTATGACCAATGTCATTTACATTGTGCCACCATGGTAAGAAGGGGGGCTTTGTCTGGTGAAAGCTGAATTGTCCATACGTACTTCCCATCTGTTGGTAGACTGACTTGAGTATTTTTAGCAAAACCCGCGCGCTTTAGCTCTTTGACCTGACCAACTACCATTTCCATACCTGCTGCTGTGTATTGCGGATTCCAGCTCATAGTGGCAAATTGCAGGCTGACATTTCCTGCTTTTTCGTCACTTACGGCCTGATAGATGCCGTCTCCCTTGTAGCCCATCATATGGTTTTCAGTGTGAATCCATTGCTCGTTTGGAAAAGAACCAACAACGAAAAGGGAAGGGCGAACCGGACCCCGTTCTTCAATAGTGGGTAGATTACAGTCAGAGAAGCGAGGGTCAGCCTTAACGAGAGTTGTGCTAGCATGCTCATCAGAGGTACTGCAGCCTGCTAGCACGGCTGTAGTAATCGCTAGGATAAGGAGTGAACGTTTCATATCAAATCCTTTTTTCAAGTTATTACGTTATCTGACTATAAGAGCGATTATTTTTTGTTCTTATATAAGTCAGGACTATCTTTTGATGTTTCGAGTTTATGGTCTGTTATTTCGGTTTACTGATCGGAAAACCTCTATTCTGGTCAAATTCTTTGGTGAGTTTGTTAAGGACGGCTAGGTTTTTGTAATAGTGTTTGGCGTCTTTCGCTGGATAGCCAAACAAGTCGCTACCTTCTGGACAAGAGTGACTGACACCGGATTTAGCTTTGATGACTGAATGACTACCTATTGTAATGTGTCCGGATGTGCCAACTTGTCCGTGAACGATAACATGATCACCAAGGATGGTATGACCGGCAAAACCGCACTGAGAAATAATCAAACAGTGACGCCCTATCTTACAGTCATGGCCGATCTGAATCTGATTATCGAGTTTGCTCCCTTCACCGATGATAGTATCACCAAGCGTCCCTCTGTCTATTGTGTTATTCGAGCCAATTTCGACGTTGTTGTGAATGATCACGCGACCTATGCTTTCAACTCTCTGATAGTTTCCGTCCTCTCCAGCCATATATTCAAAACTGTAATTGCCAATCGAATTGTTTGAATCGATTGTAACGTTATCACCAATTATGGTGCCTTCTTTAATGACAGTATTGGCGTGAATTGCTACATTATTGCCAATAGAGACTCCATTCATGATCTTGACTCCAGGCATGAAATAGCAATGCTCTCCAATTTGGCAATGCTTACCGATGTAGACGTCGGGACTCTGAGAGGTATTCCCCTGATCAAATAACCGGTATTTCTGTACTTTGTAGTAACGAAGTAACTGATTAAGTTTGTTAGCGTCGAGATGGTCGATTAAGATCTTAGTCTGGGCTGAACTCTTTAGTATAGCCTCTGGCCCTACTAGTATGTCTGCCTTGCTATCGCAAATAAAAGAGCAATCTGTTCGAGAAAAAACAATCGCAAGTCCACCCTTTTCTGGACTGTTGAGAGGACGAATTGTATCAATGATAGTCGACGCATCACCTTTTATTTTTCCAGCCAGTAAACGCGCAATTTCCGAAGCACTTAACATTACAAACTCTCAAAGCCGATTATTAGAATCTATATAACCCTTGAAGATAGAAAGTGTGCTGTGTCAGTTCACTTTCATTCTTCGCTTCCCAACCCGCGAGTTCACTTTTATCCTCTACTTCATTTGCGTACTCGTATTCGCCTTTTACTACCCAGTTATCGCTTATGGCTTGCTCATATCCTAGTGTGGCTTTACGAATATCTTTGAAGTAGTCTACGTTGGCATTACCACCACCGCTATTTGCGGCATGACGAGTCTCGCTTTCACCAAACCGGGTGCGGAAGTACAGTGTGCCAGCATCATCAAACGTGTACTGAATAATGGGTTCAAAGTATTTTTCACTAAAGTCACTTATTTCATTAATGTTACCGTTTTTCTGATAGTCTTCGTTATCTTTGATCTGATAATATAGCTCAACACCTAATTCCCAATTTCCCAAGCGCTTATAAGGTTTAACTAAAAGACTATATCCTTTCTCAGTTCTCTTTCCCCAAGCACTTTTATCTTCTTTACTATATAGATACTCAAGATTTGAGTATAAGCCCCAGCTATATTCGTTATTCCAGTATGTCAGATATGGCCGGAAGCTGTGTTCTGCTAGATCCTTACGCAGTCCGTCCACATAAGGTGAATAGAGTTTACTGTCGGTATATTCAAGCTCGTAAATCAGCCCAGTGGACCAACCGTTGGTAAGCCGAAACCCTTTATCTATAGAGAAAAGATGTTTCAGCCCATCTTCATTCTCATAATAGCCAGGTTCGTTCTGCTCTCGGTTTTCAATTTTTAGGGCATACAGAGCCGACAGGTTCCAGTTTACATTGCTGTAAAACACATCGAAGACCTCGTTTGTAATGGTCTTTTCCTTCTTCTTATGTCCGTTAAAACCATCGGTTACTTTGTCCTCGTACTCGACAGACGTACCAATATGTCCGCCGAACTGAAGAGCTTCTTCAAGAAAGCTGCTCTCCGACTTCATACTCGTTTCACTGGCCGCGTATGACAATGTCGGTCCGGATAATGCTATAGCGACGGATACCGCTATTAATGTTTTTTTCACGAGAGATCCTTATTAATTATAAGACTATCAGTTAATGTGCCGGGATAGTATTAGTCGTTCACTGTGAACGCCCATCTATCTTTCGGTAACTAGATTTATTTTTCCTCCTGCCACTCTTAGAAATGAGATATCCATCAAGATAAACACTCCATTATGTTGATATGAGTCACACTTTTACGGTTTTTACTATCTTGTATAACAACCTGATGAGACTCAACCCCCCGAGTCTCCTTGTAAAAATAAAAATGAAGATAAAAAGTCGATAAGCCTAAAACGCCTTGATATAACTGGATTGTGGACTTTGATCACAATTGTGGTAAGGATTTTTAAAATAGAAGTTGACTTAAATTTAGCCGGTAATAGTCTAGTCGTACTTATTGAACGACGATTGTGGTATGGATATGACTAATACCTGGATTAAAGCGGCTTTGCTCACCTCGCTAATCACTATGGCGAGTGGCGTTTTCGCGCAAGATGTTCAGCCAGAAAGTGGCGCCGATCTTCTTATCTGGACGGATAAATCGACGCTGGAGTATATGAAGTTTGCTGCCAGCGAATTTAACAAAGAATTTAATCATGACGTGACGTTTACCTTCCGTGGACTTGCCCCCATGGATGCCGCTTCACGAATGATTCAGGATGGTGGATCAGCACGTGTCGCTGATGTTGCAGAAATAGAACATGATTTGCTTGGTCGTTTGGTTGTTGCGGGTGGTGTCATGGAAAATCTAGTGTCTGCTGATGAGATTGATCGTTCTTTTATACCCAGCGCAATTACTGCTTCAAAATACAAAGGTGTGAGCTATGGGTTTCCGGTTAGCTTCTCTACACTAGCTTTATTCTACAATAAGGACTTGCTAGAAAAAAAACCAAGAACATTTGAGGAGATCATTGATTTTAGCGCTAATTTCAATGATGCCAAAGAAAATAAATACGGTCTACTTTGGGATGTACAAAATTACTACGAGTCTAGAATGTTTCTTACTCTGTATGGCGCTTACGAATTTGGTAAAAATGGTACGGATGCAAACGATCTAGGAATTAATTCAGCGCAAGCACAAAGAGGCCTTTCTGCAATGCAGACGTTGCGTAAGGCAAACAGTTCTAATCCAAGTGATATGCGGAACCCTCAGGTACGTCGTGGACTTTTCAACGAAGGTAAAGTTGCCGCGATTATTGATGGGCCATGGGCGATACAAGGATATGATAACAGTGGTATAAACTATGGCGTAGCACCCATACCAACACTTGACGGTAAGCAACCAAGAACTTTCTCTACGGTGCGCGAAGCTGTTGTTTCTTCTTATAGTCAATATCCTAGAGCTGCACAGCTTTTTGCAGCTTATATTTCCTCGAAAGAGATGTTGATGAAGCGTTATGAAATGACGAAATCTATACCACCGGTTAGATCCTTGCTGGACAAAATAATTAAAAATACAGATGAAGCGACTTATGCCGTTATTTCTCAGGGATTTAATTCAGATGCTATGCCCTCTATTCCGGAAATGGGCTATCTGTGGTCACCAATGGCAAGTGCGATTACAGCGATGTGGGTTAATGACCAGCAACCTAGAAAGGTTTTGGATCATGCCAAGAAAATAATAGAAGAACAAATTGCATTCCAGGAGTGAATATGCTGTTGTCTGAAACCAAATCGGCTCCAAGCTTGCTTTTTTCCTATCTGGTTATGGGAGGCACGCAACTGATTAAAAGGCACTGGATAAAAGGAAGTATATTACTAGCTATTCAGATTGCTTTTATATTTTATCTACCTCAAACCATCCTTTCCCTAAAAGGTTTGATGTCTTTAGGAGACATTGCTCAGACTCGCAATGGATTCGATGTTATACCAGGTGATAATTCTATTTTTATGTTAGTAGAAGGGGTTCTCACACTGGTCTATTTATTTTTATTTATCTGTGCTTACGTTTTCAACGTTCGTGATGCACAGCAGTGTACTGGCTGTGAATTGACTATTCGTGAACAGATCAAAGCTATTTATGATGATAAATTCGCCTTTATTGTTTTGTCACCTGCGTTTATGGCGAGCGTTGCTTTTATCATCATGCCTATTGTCATAACGGTACTGGTTTCATTTACGAACTACTCGGCTCCAAATCATATTCCTCCGAAAAATCTAGTGGATTGGGTTGGATTAAAAAATTTCTTTACGCTTTTTGAATTAAAAATTTGGTCAGGTACATTTTCTGGGATTGCTTTGTGGACCATTGAGTGGGCAGTAGCAGCAACAGTATTGACTTGTGGATTTGGATTTATTCTCGCATTAGCCCTCGATAATAGTGATATCAGAGGGAAAAAAATATGGCGAGTCATATTCATTTTACCTTATGCAATCCCTGCATTTGTAACGTTACTGATTTTTCGCCTTTTATTAAATGGGATAGGACCAGTTAATGCTTTGCTCAATCATTGGGGGATTGACTCTATCGCATTTCTGTCCGATCCAGTTATCGCTAAAATCACTGTTATTGCTGTTAGCGTTTGGGTTGGGGCTCCATACTTTATGTTGCTTATTTCCGGTGCGCTTACAAATATACCCCAGGATATTTATGAGGCTAGTGAAGTTGATGGTGCCAATAAATTCCAGCAGTTTTTTGAGATTACTCTACCGATGGTATTACATCAAGTTGCACCATCCCTAGTGATGACATTCTCTCTTAATTTTAATAATTTTGGTGCGATTTTTCTCTTAACGGAGGGAGGGCCGATAAATCCTGAGTATAGATTTGCAGGACACACAGACATATTAATAACTTGGATTTATAAGTTAACATTAGATTTTCAGCAGTACCAAATAGCATCTGTTA
>NZ_MUFM01000051.1:0-12678 GCF_001996125.1 Salinivibrio sp. PR932
CTATTGGCTCAATTCTTGCTTTGATTCCTGTATCTCGTTTCTATTGCCGGGTTTTCTGGAGGCACAATGGGCTTTGACCTGCTTTCTCTTGGGTCGCAAGGTGTACTCACCGCGCAGCGACAACTTAATACCACAGGTCACAATATTTCCAATGTGAACACTGAGGGTTATAGCCGTCAGTCTGTTGAGCAACAAGTTAACGATCCTCATTATTGGGGAGGGAATAACTACGGTGACGGCGTACACGCCGCTGCAGTGCGCCGTAATTACGATAAGTTTGCCGTTAATGAGCTCAATATTGCTACCTCCAATTTAGAACATGCCGCCGCGCGCAATGATCAGCTTGGGCGCCTTGACGATATGATGGCGCACTCAGCGCGGAAAATTCCTGACAACATGAATGAGTTCTTTGGCGCCGTGAAAGGCCTCACCGATAGCCCGAGTGACATGGGGGCGCGTAAGGTGGTGCTAGAGAAAGCGCGCATGGTGTCTGCCGGATTAAACGACGTATACGGCGTACTTCAGCAGCAGTCGATTGATACTTCCTCGCAAATCGATGCAACGGTCAAGCGTATGAACGATATTGGCCGCGAAATTGTTGATATTCATACAGCCATTCTGAAAACACCGGGCGAGCCGAACGATTTACTTGACCGTCATGACAAGCTCATTCGAGAGTTAGCTGAATACACCCAAGTCAGTGTTAATGCGCGTGAAGATGGCTTATTTAATGTCATCATCGGCAGTGGTCATATGCTGGTGTCAGGGATGAACAGCAGTGAACTCACAACCTTACCGGGAAAGCCTGATCACCAAGAACGTCAGCTGGCCTTAGTTGAAGGGAAAAGCGTGAAGGCGATTTCTAATCGCGATATTCGCGGTAAGCTCGGCGCGTTATTTGAATATCGCGATCAGACACTGGGGCAGGCGCGTGACGAACTCGGCCGCATGGCGATTGGCTTTTCTCAAGCATTGAACGATTTGCAAGGACAAGGCTTCGATCTAAATGGTGAGGTTGGCAAGAATATCCTGACCGACTTTAATGACGACCGTATTGCGGCATCCCGGGTGATCAAAAGTGGTGACTCGACCGCCGATCTTAAAGTGTACATCGATGATCTTCAGAAGCTTAAAATTGGTGACTATCAATTAAAATTTGATGGGGCGCAGTACACACTCACGTCACCTAATGGCCAGCAATCAACGGTAACGCCCAGCGGAACACCGCCAAGTTTTAATGTAGATGGCATGCGCGTTCAAATCGACGCTAACCTTGCGCCTAACGAACGGGTCTTTTTGCGCCCCGCGCGTGCAGCTGCAGGGCAAATCCGCATGGTGATGGATGATCCTGCTGGCATTGCCGCTCAAAGTTATGTCAGCGCCAGCTCAATTAGCCATGGTGAGGGGGATGTGCGCGTACTGCAATCTGGGGCTCAGAAAGAATTCCAAGTTCGCATATCACCTGATGGGAGTCAGTTTGCGGTCACGGATACAGACGGGCAAGTACTGCTTGCACCACAAGCGTATCCGCCAACAGGGCCGATTAACGTCAATGGCACCTTGATTGAGATTAACGATAAAGCGGCGCCTGACGACATTCTTGCCATCAGTCTGATCCCAGCAGATGGCGACAACAGTAACCTGATCCGAATGCAAGAATTGCAAACGCAAAAGCTGATGGATAACGGACGTTCTACCTTGTTGGATGTGTATGAAGGGTTGAATACCGACCTTGGGGTACAAAAAGCGTCGTATGAACGACTGCAGGATGTCAGCTTGGTGGAGCATGATGCGGCCGAAGGACGCGTTGCTGAAATCGCCGGAGTCAATCTGGACGAAGAAGCCGCGAATATGATGAAGTTTCAACGTGCCTATATGGCGGCGTCGCGCATTATGACAGCGGCAAATGAGACGTTTGATTCACTGCTCAATGCGACACGATAAGGATAGCTATCATGATTAGCCGTATTGCCAGCTTTCATAACTACCAGTCAGTATCTAACGATATCATGCGCCAGAATATTAAGGTGCAAGATAATCAAGAACAAATGGCGACCGGTAAGCGAGTGATCACTGCGGGTGATGATCCTGTGTCGTCAATTTATATTCAGAATTTCCGCCAGCAAGACGAGCAAATTGATCAGTTCATTGACTCGATAACGTTAGCGAGAAACCGCCAAACGCGTGAAGAGATCGCGATTGATGAGTCTGAGCAATTGATGGACAGTGCGAAACGCAAAGTGATGGCGATGATCAACGGGTCGCTATCCGATGACGATCGCACCGCGCACCGTCAAGACTTGCAAGGTATGTTTGATAATTTTATGGACTTAGTGAATACCAAGGATGAATCAGGCAACTTCTTGTTCTCAGGGACCCAAACCAGTACGCAACCTTTTTATCGCGACAGTCAAGGCAATGTCCGTTATGCCGGTGATAGCTATTTTCGTACTGCGCAAGTTGCCCCCGCGGTAGAAGTGCCCACATCGGATCCGGGCGATAAAATGTTTATGGAAATTGATAACCCCTATGGGGATTATCAGCCCGAGTACGATTTGCAAGATGGCTCCTTGTTGCTGCTTGCTCGCGCAGAAAACAGCAATAATGCAGACAACGCCGCGTACGCAGTGACCTTTGATGTGAATGCCAGTGGTGATACAACCTATTCATTGACTCAAAACGGGACCGAAGTGAGCACTGGGCTCTACGATCCTCAAAATGGGATTGAGTGGAACACGCTTAAAATGACCTTTGAAGGTGAGATGAAGCCCGGCGATACCATTGCACTCGAGCGTCAAGACACCTTCACTATCTTTGATGCGTTTAAACATGGTGCCGCGTTGTCGTATGCTGACATCGATGATGCGTCTGCAACCGCAGAGCTGCATCAAGTCACCGATCAGTTTGCAGCGGCCTTCAAACACTTAAACAAGGCCCGTTCTGAGGTCGGGACACGTTTGACTACGCTAGATCGGCAAGAGAGCATGCACAAAGATTTCAAATTGGTGCTAAATCGCTCATTGGGCACGATGGAGGACTTGGACTATACCCAAGCCGCGATCGATATGAATGAAGACATGTTAGCCCTACAGGCATCGCAACAAGCGTTTGCGAAAACGAAAGACTTATCGCTGTTCAACTATATCTAATCCGCATCGTCAACGTGCGTTAACGGTGAGACGTTTCTATGAAAAGGGCAGTATTGACTGCCCTTTTGCTGTTAGTGGTATTGAGACAACGTCGGTTATCCGGTCAATAAATCGCGATACATGGCCTGTGCCATGGCGTCCAATAGCGGCTTTTTATCGTTCATTAAGGGTGGATAGCAGAACGCATACTCTTGATGGCCAGACATTGCGACCGCTTGCATCGGATCACTGTCTTTGTGGCCGGCAAAAAAGACATAACAAGGTGCCCCTACCGCAACAGCTGTCCGGTGAACAGCGGTACCGGCGGTAAACACGCCGTCAATAGATGCCATGACATTCGCACTCTCGACAAAATCATCCTTAAGATCCAAGCCTGGCAATGGCACAACCTCGACCCCAGTTTGTTTTTTAACTTTGGCCAGCTCTTTTGAGCAGTCGCCATACTGTAAGTTCACAAACTGAACTTTAGGGTGAAGGGAACGCATTTTTGTTAACCATTGCCCCAGTTCATCGGCAATCAAATAATGGATATTCCGTGTTGCTGCTGCCAAGCCACTTCGCCAGCAAACGCCAATAACCGGCCCTTGTGCTTTCAGTTCATTCAGCATCGATCGCCAAGGTGCCTCTTGAGTCGCCGACGCATGAATATAGGTTTGCTGATAAAGGTGGCGCTCGAAATGCTGATAACAAATCCCCGCCAGTGAGCCGCCCGCGACCCAGCTATTGATATCGGCTAACACGTGATCAGGAATATGGATATCTTGCCCGTCAGTACGTGAAATAGGCACGATCTCTGTGGTGGGAAAGGCGGCTTTGAGCACGGGCTCAAGACGAGGATCACAGCCAACGTAGACCTTTCGGGCACGTTCCACCACCATAGGCACATTATGAAAATAGGCGAGCTCATCCCCGACACCTTGTTCAGGCATAATGAGTACAGCATCGCTTTCGGGACGAGAAAGGTCCCAACGTGGTAACTCACCGTGATATTTTAGTCGACGCCCACATTCAATGCCAGCTTCGTTGGCCTCATAAAATGCGGGCCATGCCATCTGAGTGCGATAGACAAACGCTAAGTTAAAGCGCAGCGCGTGATCATCCGGGCTGTCAGCCAATAGCGATTCGAGACGCTTTTGCGCGCTATCAATGTTGCCTAAATACCAATCTAATTCGCCTAATTGCGCTTGCAAGGTATTCGCATGCTTACCCACGACGTATTGGCAGGCTTTTTCGTGAATCTGGTAGCAATGGGTCAGCTTTTCGTGGGTAAATTGGTGATGTTGTTTCAAATGCTCAAATGTGGCACGCGCCAGCGCATAATGTAACTCTCCGCGCTCAGGGTCTTCCCGCAAGCACTGCTTAGCAAGTTTACTGGCTTCTAACCAGTTTCGCTCATTAAGGTAAATCACCAATAATTGCCGGAGAAACGCAGGATCTTGGCTTTGTTTATACACGCTCAGGCAGCGTCGTCTCGCGTGGGCATAGTGGCCTAATCCCGATTCGGCTTTGATCAGAAGCAGTTGCCAAACTGGGTGAGCTTGCGCTTTATCACTGCCACGGAGTAACAACTGATGGGCTTTTCCGAAGGCTTCATCATCTAGCGCATACTGGGCCAGTGCCATCAGTGCCGGCGGGTAATCCGGCTCAAGCGTCAAGATCGTTTGATAGAGCTGTTCGCCTTGCTCCACATGTCCATCAGCCATGAAGTTCGCTGCTAATGTCATGGTTTTCTCAATTTCTTCGGCGAGCCCTTGATTTTTGAGTTGGTGTAACTCGTCACGCAATGCGTGAGTACGACGGCTTTCACCTTTATGGCCGAGTTTTTCAGTCAGTTGGGCACGTAGGTTTAGAATGTCAGGGTTGGTTGGCGCGGCAACAAATAGACGCTCGACGATCTCCATCGCTGCCGTGTTCTTTCCTTGTTGAACCAGCAGCTGCGCTTTATCAAACAGTAATGATAAATCGTCGGGAGTGAGTGCCAGTGCATGGTTGATATGCGCCATCGCCTGCTCGAGATTGCCTTCCTCCGCATCTAATACGGCGAGGACTTGCCGCACTTGTGCCGCATCGGGCGCATGAGACAAAATTTGCTCGAACACGTCGCGGGCGTCCGCTTTATTTCCTTCCTGATAAAGGTTTATGCCGAGTTTAAATGCCTCATCCAACGTCATATTGGTATGGCCATCGTTATCTTGGGTCATAGATTGCGTCGTCCTATTCTAGCTGTGGTGAGCACGGCCGTTGGCGCTGCCTGTCAAGGCAATGGCGCTGTATGGCAAGACAAGATTGATGCAAAAAATGTTCCTTTGATCTGTGGGTTAGCGTGTTTGGCAACTTACTTGCAAGGCAACAAGGAAAAGAAAGTTGGATAGGCATTGCCGCTCGTTTGCCGCTTTCGCCTCATTTTATGGTTTAGGCGTTGCCTCTTAAGACGATTGGTTGGGCAACAAAAGCCCATAAACCATTGATTAAAAAATATTTTATAAAGTTGGCACACATATTGTATTAAATTTATCAAGCGGCCAGTTTTTGAACGGGCTGATCTTGAAACTGATTAACAAGCTGTTCCCGCAGCACCGCAAACAAACAGTGCAACACGTCGCGGGTAGGCTGTTTCGCAAAGCAAGCGAAAGTCAAAGGAGAGCAAAATGGGTGTAACAGTTAACACCAACGTGTCTGCGATGACTGCGCAGCGTTACCTGAATAAAGCGACTGATGAGTTGAATAATTCAATGGAGCGTCTGTCGTCAGGTAGCCGAATCAACAGTGCTAAAGACGACGCGGCGGGTTTGCAGATTTCTAACCGTTTGGTTGCTCAGACGCGTGGTCTGGATGTGGCAATGCGAAACGCCAACGATGGTATTTCGATTGCGCAGACCGCTGAAGGCGCCATGCAAGAATCCACTAACATCTTGCAACGTATGCGAGATCTCTCATTGCAGTCAGCGAATGGCGCGAACGGTAAATCCGAGCGCATCGCGATTCAAGAAGAGGTTGCAGCTTTGCAGGATGAGCTAAACCGTATTGCAGAAACCACGGCATTCGGTGGGCGACGCCTACTCAACGGCTCTTTCGGGGATGCGTCTTTCCAAATCGGTGCTGATGCCGGTGAGGCGATCATCATGGGTTTAACCAGCATTCGCGCGGATGATTTCCGCATGGGTGGGGTTGAATTCGTTGGCACGGAGTCAAAATCGGCTGACTGGCAAGTTGACCCGACCGCATCAACACTGCAGCTGCAATTTACGACCAAAGACGGTGAAAATGTCAGCTTAACGATCGGTGCTAAGCCAGGTGATGATGTTGAAGAATTGGCCAGTTACATCAATGGTCAATCCGATGAAATGCTCACCGCGTCTGTCGATGAAGAGGGGCAATTGCAAATCTTTATCGAAGAGCCCAAAGTCGAAGGCACAGTTACCTTCGGAGGTGGACTTGCGACATCGTTAGGACTAGTTTCCGGTAACGGTGACTTGATCACGACCAAAGACATCGACGTATCGGATGTGGGCGGTGCACAAATGGCCGTTGGTGTGATTGACTCCGCGATGCGTTATATCGACAGTCAGCGTGCTGACCTAGGTGCGAAGCAAAACCGTTTGAGCCACACCATCAGCAACTTGTCGAACATTCAGGAGAATGTGTCTGCGTCCAATAGCCGGATTCGCGATACTGACTTCGCGCGCGAAACCACGGCCATGACGAAAGGGCAGATCCTCCAGCAAGCGGGTACGTCGATGTTGGCTCAGGCCAAACAGATGCCTCAAGCTGCACTGAACTTGCTTCAGTAACACTGACAAATCAAGCAACTAAAAAGCGGCAAGTGATTGCCGCTTTTTTTATGTCATTTTTTTCGCGAATCACGCTAAAGATATTTCTCCTGTGGACGTTAACTTCCATAGCACCATGAAGCGACGGTGTTTTAGCCATCGTCAGCACGCAAAAAATACTAAAGCTTTTTGACTGTGCGCCGCTAAATGGGTTGTGAAAGATTTTCGAACTGGTTTTCCCTGGTCAGCTGGGCGAAGCCGGACCTAGAACCAAAGGAGAATAGTTATGGCTATTACAGTTAACACTAACGTCCCTGCAATGACTGCTCAGCGTTACTTGAATAACTCAACCGACGCGCTGAACAACTCAATGGAACGTTTGTCATCCGGTTATCGTATCAACAGCGCCAAGGATGACGCAGCGGGTCTGCAAATTTCTAACCGCTTGATGTCTCAAAGCAGTGGTCTGGATGTTGCCGTACGTAATGCCAACGACGGTATCTCTATGGCGCAAACCGCCGAAGGGGCGATGGAAGAGTCAAGCAACATCTTGCAACGTATGCGTGACCTATCTTTGCAGTCCGCTAACGGCGCAAACGGCGACTCTGAGCGTGCAGCTATCCAAGAAGAAGTGGTGGCCTTGCAAGACGAATTAAACCGTATTGCAGAAACCACATCATTCGGTGGTGCGAAACTACTGAACGGCACATTCGGTACGCGTTCATTCCAGGTGGGTGCGGATGCTGGTGAAGCCGTGATGATGGAATTTAAAAACATCCGTGCTGACCATGCTGAAATGGGTGGTGCTAGCTTTACCGCAGCAAACGCAAAATCAGCAGGTTGGACAGCAACAGACGGTGCAACCTTAGCCATTACTATCACGGATGCGGATGGTGCAACGACCTCTATCAACGTGACCGCAAAAGGCGGTGATGACATTGAAGAAATTGCTACCTATATTAATGGTCAGTCGCAAGACAAACTGAGTGCTTCAGTGACTGAAGACGGTGAGCTTCAAATCGTTACTGCATCGGGGTCTGATGCTACCTTTACAGGCGCATTGGCAACCTCACTGGCAATGGGGACCAAGGTGGATGAAACCATCAAAGATGTGGATGTTTCTACTATCGGTGGTGCACAGAAAGCAGTGGGTCTTATCGATAACGCGATGCAGTTTATCGACTCACACCGTGCTGAGCTGGGTGCGAAACAGAACCGTCTGAGCCACACGATTGCGAACTTGGACAACGTGAACGAGAACGTGACTGCCTCTAACAGCCGAATCCGCGATGTGGACTTCGCTAAAGAGACCACTGAGTTCACTAAGTCTCAGATTCTACAGCAATCTGGTACGTCGATTCTGGCACAGGCCAAGCAGGCGCCGTCAGCGGCACTGAGCCTGTTGGGTTAATCACGCTTTATAACCCAGTAGCGGCGGATACTCCGCCGCTACGCTAACAGGAGGTGAATCGTAATGGACATTTCATCCGTTTCAACTTCATCCCTGCCTCATACCGGCTCTTCCGACGGCACAAAGATTGCAAGAGAAGAGAGAGTAGGAAAAACTCGGCCTGATCAGGTTAGCGTGAGCCAAAACCAGCAGGCCGTTCGTCGAGAAACGCGTGAGTCTATGCAGCAGCGACGCGTTGAACAAGCGGAGCGTCTTAACGAAACCCGCGAAATGCAACGTGAGCAGCTGGAGAAGTTGGTCGAACGTCTCGATGAGTTTATGTCCTCTTTTAACAAAGGCCTAGCATTCCGGCTTGATGAGGATACGGGCAGAAGTATCATCACTGTTTATGAAATGAGCAGTGGGGATATCATCCGCCAAATCCCAGAAAAGGAAATGCTAGAGCTGGCCAAGCAATTGTCGCAACATGCGCGAGGGCTGGTGGCAGAAAAGGTATAACGAGGTGAGAGAATCGTCATGGGTGTAAACGCAGCAGGCATGGGTAGCGGTATCGATATCAATGCCATGGTCACTAAGATCGTGGATGCTGAGCGTGCACCCAAACAAGAGCGGATCGTCAAACGCATGAATGATGTCGAAACTGACATCAGTGCGTTTGGCCGCTTAAAAGAATCTCTCGATAAACTCAAAAGTCAAATGTATGACTTTCGTCGCAACGAGTCTTATGCGGCAAGGACTGCCTCAGTCAGTAATTCTGACGCTTTAAGTGCATCAGCGAGTCCTGATGCGATTCCCGGAAAATACCAAATTAACGTTCAGCAGCTAGCGAGCACGCACAAGCTCGTTTCTGCTGGCATGGATGCAGATGCGCCATTAGGTTCTGGTAAGCTCACCATTACCATGGGCAACCGGACAAGCATCATTGATATCCCACAAGGTAAAAATAGTTTAACCGACGTTGTCCGTGCGATTAACAGCGATCCAACCAACCCCGGTGTGCAAGCGTCACTGATCCAAGATAACAGTGGGGCAAGATTGGTTCTCAACGGCACTAAGACGGGGGCGGGCAATCAGATTGCAGTGAACGTTGATGCTCAAATGGGGAGCGCCCTGCATCAACTGGGGTTTAAAGTCGGTCAAGCTGGCAATGGCTTGACGCAAATGCAAGCTGCGCAAGATGCGCAGATTATGATTGATGGTATTGCATCTGTCTCCAGTGAAACCAACACCTTTACCAATGCGATTGACGGGGTGTCAATTGACATTAGTCAAGCTGGGGCGTCACCCGTTACCTTGTCTGTTGAGCACGATCGTGAGTCGGTACGCTCCACGCTGGAAAGCTTTGTTGATAACTACAATGCCTTTTTCCGTGTGGCGCAAGCCGTGGGCAAATACGATCCCGAGACGCAGCAAGGGGGCCCTTTAGTCGGAGAAAGTGTAATCCGTACGGCCACAAGTCGCTTACGGAACTTGTTTTCATCGCCCATTGAACAAGCACCAGAAGGGATGAAAACACTCAGCGAGCTGGGTGTAACGACCACGATGGATGGCCGGTTAGAAATTGATAGCAAGGTGTTAGATAGACAGCTTCGTCAAAATTTTAACGCTTTAGAAGGTTTCTTTGGTGGAAACAAAGGGTTTGCTCGCCAGCTGGAAGAGGTCGTGAATGGCTTTACCGGTGCCGGTGGCGCCATCAGTAACCGCGAGAATACCTTGTCTGATCAGAAGCTGCGTTTACGTGATGAGCAGCAGGAGCTGGATAGACGGATGGAAAACCTTGAGGCGCGGACCATGAAACGCTTCTCCGCCATGGAAGAAGCGACAGCGCAAATGCGCTCACAGCTTCAAGCAATGCAAAACATCATGCCAGCATGATGACGAGTGAAATGAGACACTGGCTTCAGCAATTAGAATCGATTGATGAGGCGATTGCGCATTCACTAGCCGAACGTGATGCTGATCCCGAAAAACTGGCTCAGCAATTGCATGATAGAAAGGCATTACTCGACCAGATTGCAGCGTCTTCGGAGCAGCCTGATGGTCAAGCATGGGCAAAGGCATTATCAAGAACTGAACAGTTGGTTCAAGCACTCGATAATGAAAGAGCTGATGCCGCCAAGACGTTGTTGCAGCAGCGCAAGGGTAAGCAATCTGTGCAGCTGTATAAGAAATTTCAATAGGTGAGGAAGACTATGAGAGGCTCACTACAGGCCTATAAAAAGGTCTCTGTTGACAGTCAATTAAGCGCCGCGTCGCCTCATAAGGTCATACAGATGTTGATGGCCGGTGCGATTGAACGCTTGATTCAGGGCAAGGCCGCCATGGCACAAGGCGACTTATCCGTCAAAGGTGAGCGGTTAGGTAAAGCGTTGGATATCATTATCAATCTCCGCGCTTGTCTATCAATGGATGATGGAGGCGAAATTGCCAACAACCTGGATGCGCTTTATGACTTTATGATTCGCCAAGTCAGTGAGGCGAATTTGGAAAATAAACCGGAACCCATCGACGATGTGATTGAGATTTTACGTGAGATAAAATCGGCATGGGACCAGATTCCGTCCGAATACCATAATCTGACCCAAGCGACCAGCTAAACAGCCTACCAAAAGACTGACATGGCACTGGAGTCACAGGTTTACTGTGTCTCCAGTTGCCTTATGCGCGTTCTCTATTACAATGTCTTGATTAAAATTGAGTTTGTTGCGGCTTTTTGGCACGTGACAACAATAATATATCTATCAGGGCAGACGTATCTCACACATGCAAGATTTAGCAAAAATCCTTGTTATCGATGACGATGACCAGTTTCGTCACGATCTCGGCGTGATACTCGACTTTATTGGCGAGCGTTACGCGCTTCACTCGACAGCAGATGTCAGTGACGCACTTTGGGAGCAAAACTGGGGCGCATGTTTTCTTGGCCACGTCCGCTCTTCTGCCTTGCTTGAAAAGGTACTTGAGCAGCTTGCTACCTATCATCATGTTCCTGTTATCGCGATACGTCGCCACGACCGTGAGCTTTCAGGACTGCCAAACTATGTTGGTGAACTGGGTCTCCCCCTTAACTACCCGCAATTATTTGACGCACTTCACCACTGTCGAGAGTTTGCAGGCAAACAGGCATTTAGCATCCCGCAGCTTAGCGGTGACAATACCGCCTTTCACAACATGGTCGGTAAGAGCGAGGCGATGGGGCAAGTCCGTCGCTTGGTAGACCAAGTGGCTGCTACCGAAGCGAATGTATTGATCCTGGGTGAGTCAGGGACCGGTAAAGAAGTGGTCGCTCGACACATTCATCATGCTTCCTCACGAGCATCTGGTCCTTTTGTGCCGGTCAACTGTGGTGCAATCCCAGCAGAACTTTTAGAAAGCGAGCTATTTGGTCACGAGAAAGGCGCGTTTACGGGGGCGATTTCCGCGCGTAAAGGACGTTTTGAGTTGGCCGAGGGTGGAACCTTATTTCTTGACGAAATTGGTGATATGCCCATGCCGATGCAAGTTAAGCTGCTAAGGGTGTTACAAGAGCGCACCTTTGAGCGAGTCGGGGGAAATAAGAGTATTCGCGCGGATGTTAGAGTGGTGGCGGCCACACACCGCCAGCTTGAGCAAATGATTGAAGAAGGTGATTTTCGCGAAGATCTTTACTATCGCTTAAACGTATTTCCGATCGAAATGCCGCCGCTTAGAGAGCGTCTTGACGACATTCCTATGTTGATACATGAGCTGATGTCGCGTCTCGATAGTGAAGGAAGCAGCCGTGTACACCTCTCGCCACGCGCGATTAACTCGCTCATGGAGCATGAGTGGCCAGGTAACGTACGTGAGCTCGCCAACCTCATTGAGCGTCTTGCGATTTTGTATCCGGGGCAGCTTGTTGACGTCAACCACCTTCCAGCTAAATATCGCTACAGTGATATTCCAGAATTTCAGCCGGAAGCGTATTCGGTGGAAGAAACCGCTGTGGCTGAACGTGATGCCTTAACGGCGATGTTTAGTGAGCCCGACGATGATCCTATGATGGATGAGATGCCAGGCTTTCACGATAGCCCAGGCGCGGTCGTGCTACCACCGGAAGGCGTTAACCTAAAAGAAATGCTGGCGGATTACGAAGTTGATCTGATTCGACAAGCCTTGGAGGCGCAATCAGGCGTGGTCGCTCGCGCGGCAGATATGCTGAGTATGCGAAGGACGACGCTAGTAGAAAAGATGCGGAAATACGGGCTAAATAAAGAAGAACTGATTTAAACCGACCGTGTGTCAAAAAAGCGGAGTCAAAAAAATGACTTCGCTTTTTTGTTTCTAATTGCATGATATAAATAACTATTTTTATGGCATAATCCCTGCT
>NZ_MUFM01000052.1:0-10757 GCF_001996125.1 Salinivibrio sp. PR932
GATTTATCCATACCAATATGGATACTTTTCTTATCTGTTTTAACTTCTACGTTAATTACCCCTAAGTGTTTCTAAAATTCTCATACCATCGCTTTTACAGACACTGTAACCATCAAAAACCGTGGGTATTTCATGGGCACTTCGCAGTTGAACCCGCGACTCCCTAGTTGTTTAAGAAAAAAATGCATTTATGGTTGATATAATCAAACCCAATGCTGGTGCGAACAAACATAGAATTGCAAGAGCGAATAGCACGAGAATACGTTTCCAAGACTTTGCTGCTTCTTGGGAAAATTTAACTGTCAACCAAGAATCCGAAGCAACTAACATTGTATCTTCCTGATTCTTTATATGCTTCTGTTTGTCATAAAGTGACATAAGCTAGACTCCACCTACCTACAGATGCTAGCACACGAGAGTTGGTGCTAGCTCCTTCTGTTTGTTATGCGACGCGCACACCTACTTTTTCCAGTTTTTGACGAATGCTGTCGATTGACTCGTCATATTCCCAGTACATCATACGACCGTGCGATCCAGTCACTAAAAGATATTGCTCACTAACAGACTGCAGCCTCTCGATCGCAACAAGCTTTGTGACGTACTGCTCCTCTTTCACTGTTTCTGTAATTTCTTTATGATTCTCGTCATAACCGTGAACGATAATCGCTGTCTTGACATTTACCTCTAGGTATTGCATCTATTTGATTTACATGCCTTATTGCATAAAAATGACATGAATTCCCCTCTTACAACGCTGTATATTAAGATGAAGCTTTGCATCTCGAGGTGAGACATATCACTATTTTTGGCGTTGCACTTGCTATACGCCAGTCTGTGCTCAAATGGTGGATGACATCGTAACCATCAACTTCAATCAGCCTAAAGCTACCTTTTGAAGAAAAGGAACAAGTCCAGCGAGATCTCAATGATCTCGTTATAGCGGCCTAACAACCCCCACAAAGCTTGTCGATGATTCAGTCAAAGTCGTCTTTTTCCAATCTGCGTAACGTTCTACTAACTGCAGACCGTGTTGCTCAAGGCGATCGCCTATCTCGTCAATTGAACGATATTTCAGCTCGATATAGCTTTGATATTGCATACCATTTTCATATTCTCTTCTTACACGATGCAACATCGTATTACTTAATGTTGGGTGCCTGCTGTCCAAACCATATACATCGACGTTTTCTCCGCTGTAACTCGTGTAGGAAGACCAATATTCGTAATTATTTGTTGTTTCAAAGTACTTAGGACATGGAAGTCGACAATCAAATACAAAAAAACTATTTCCGTGCATGTGTTTTTTTACATTTTCGAGCATGGATGAAAGGTCTGTATCTGAAAGAAATGCTTGAAAGGCATTTCCCGTCATAATAATCAGATCAAAGACGCTTTTTAAGTCGAAACTTACGGCATCCTTTTCATAAAACGTGACATTACTAGTATTTGATGACTTATGCTTCGCAAAATCAACCATTGAACGAGAAAAATCAATACCTACTGCATGAGATAACTTCTTTGATAATGGAATTGTTACTAGGCCAGTCCCGCAGCAGACATCTAGTAGGGATAAGATATTTCGATGAAGCATTAAATCCTGAAAGAACGATATTTCATCCGAATAGTAATTACCATACTGGGCATCATATTCCTCACCTGACCAAAACTCACTTCTACTCTGCTTCAAAAACTCTTTCCCTTGTACTTGAAAGTAATGTGGGGATCGTTACCATTCTTCTCTGTGGAAAAAGGAGAAGCGCAATAGTAAAGAAACCGTATACTTTTTTATATCTATCACTAATGCCAACGCACTAGAAAAATTCCCAGCATTACAATCTAATAAAAAAGCTTACATTACTAATGTTGTATATCAGGTGACCATATTATGATGTACGTTTTACAGCAACCACTGAAAAAATATGYCAATGCTTAGGGGCTCCAACCATTGTCGCGCCAGGCTCATCACGTTCTTTGAAACTGACTATTTCAAACTCTTCAAATAAGAGCTCAACTTGTTCTTTACTCAACGGAGCCGTCGGTAACCGAAAATTCGTTGCCCAAGTATCTCTAGGCCCCATAAAATCACCTACAAAAACACCACCAACCGCGATAGAAGAAGCAAGTTTTCGCCATGTATTTTTAAACTCTATCGGATCAGAAAAGAACAAACTTGAATTTGCTATCACTATGCCAGTAGAAGGATAATTGAAAGACTCAAATGAGCACTCTGAAAGTTTAACCAGCGGCTTTGAACTAAACCTTTCTGAACATATCGCAATAGAGTCTGGATTAATATCAAAGCCATACACCCGATAGCCTTGCTGCTCTAGATACGCTATCTCACTTCCGGTTCCACAACCGCAATCAACAGCGGTTTTCAGTCCAGACTGATCCAACTCAATGGCGAGTTCAGTGCGTGAATTGTGGGGGCGTAACAATGATTTTTCGTAGTACTGACGCCAAGTTGCTAAAGTATCATCCATAACGTTCAATATTCCAATAAAGTGAACCGAATTAAGGTGTGAACAACGCTTATCCCTTAGCTAATCCATTGTGCGTAAGTACCAAAGCTGATTAAAACTGAAAATGCCAGGCGCTGAAGATTTCTCTTAAAAACTTTGCCAGTTGCGTTCTAACCACTCCGAACGCAGCATCCCATATTTAACTGAATCGTAGTACTTGCCCTCGTAGTAACGCACTTTTCGCAATCTAGCTTCTTGTTGGAAGCCTAATTTCAATGCTAGTGACATCATGCGAGAATTACCCGACCAAGTTGTCATACCAACACGCTCAATTTCTTTAGTATTAAATAAGTATGAAACCCAGAGAGGAATGGCTCGTGCTGCGATACCCTTACCCCAACATGCAGAATCATAAATGATAATACCAGCTTCAAGCCAGCGAATTTCTTCACATTCCCAGTAACAATTCACTGTCCCAACAGGTACATCATTTGCAGTGACTAACTGTAAGTCTGAACCATTTAATAATCTTTGAAATGAAGATTTCTCAAACTGTTCTAGTGATGGATGCGAGTAAGTAAAGTAAGGGCCATTAAACTTTGTCCATTCATCGTTTGAAACAACAAAAGAATGGAGGAACTCCAGTTCGTCTTCCTTGGCTGGTCTTATTTCTATTTCCATATGTTCCTTAATACTTCGCGATTCTTTGTAGCAAACTAACGAATGACATGATTCCCCCTCTTGAAGATCTGCCACACTTAAGTGCGGCCTTTAATACCGGAGGTAACCATGTCTACTCAATTCTTTTGTGGCGTTGATCTCGCCAAGCACCACTGTTCTCTTCACGCGGTGGATGACCGCGGAAAAGTCATTCTCCATGAATCCGTTTCACGCATTAATTTATTAAACGTTAAAAACGACGTATCTCGATTAGCGCCGCCGAAAGTCGAAAAAGTCGCCAAAATATAGTGATTGAAAATATAGTCGTTTTTTATGTGTACGGACCAAGTGTTAGCTACCAACTTTTTTGTAAGCGACTATATGAGAAAGAAATAGTAACGAATACCTTTCGTTATACCTTATCTTGTATTCATGTTCATCTTCAGATAGCTTTTCCCAACCTTCGCCAAAGTAGTCGTTTATATCATTAACAGCTTCATTTTCTTCTTTTAAATGCTTTTTGTTCCACTGATAAGTACATGACAAAACTAACACTCCATTAAAAACAGTTGCATCCTTTAGTGCTTTTACTAAATTTTTAGGCGACTCACATTGATCAAGTACGTTGAGGCAAACTGTTAAATCGAACTCTTTCGTAACCACACCATGTTCGAAAGGTGCTTCTATTAAAGTAAATACTACATGATTACATGCTTTTGCTATTGCTGAAGTATCAAAATCCAAACACCCCAACTCTTTCAAGCTCTTGATATAAGGAAATTCACATTTAGTACCATCAATTAGTATTTGTTTGAGATTTGATAGCAAGCGGTGAGACGGTTCAACAACTGTTACAGAACTAATGCTTGGCATGTTAGTAACTAACTCGTAGCTATTTCGCCCCAAAGCTGCCCCTACCTCTAATACGTTTATAGGATTAATACTTTCATATTCGAGACACTCAATAATAAACTTAGCTACACTTTGTGTGTGGTTTGAGGAGATAAACGATTCAGGTACGTACTTAGATTTACTCTCCAATTGCTCAAACACCCCACTTAAGCGAAGTTTATCAAGCCATTGAACTTCATAGTATGCCGCCAATCCTTTTAGATCTATGTAAAAATCGCCCACTTATAATTCCTCCTATGAAGCTTAATTCTTTTCCGGTGCGCATAACGAATGACATGGATTCCCCCTCTTGAAGATCTGCCACACTTAGGTGCGGCCTTTAATTCCGGAGGTAACCATGTCTACTCAATTATTTTGTGGCATTGCTCTCGCCAAGTACCACTTTTCTCTTCACGCGGTGGATGACCACGGAAAAGTCATTCTCCATGACTCTGTTTCACGCGTTAATTTATTACACGTTAAAAAAGACGTATATCGATTAGCGCCGCCGAAAGTCGAAAAAGTCGCCATTACTTCCTGCATGCGGAAGATGGTGATGTTCTTAAATTTGATGCTTAGAGACGACGTGATGTGGGATAAAAACCTCGCTAAAATTTAGGATTGACGACATACTCGTTTGTTATAACGCGGTTTCCAGTGAACTCATAGTCTCAACTGACCTCAACGCCCCCTTAGAAAACTCCAAGATACTTATCGCAAGTTGGTCTACAGGCATGGAAAAAAGACATTTACCATCGGTTCCAAATATACGGCTACCACCTAATCCACGAATGTTCTGAGCGTTGAGCGCTTGTGGCCAGTTGCACTGTAAAACAAACGCATCGAGTTCCTTAGCTATTTCAGAAGCCGCTGAAAAATAGCCCGTTAAGGTATTATCATTGCCGCTCTGCCTGATATAGCTAGGCCAAACTATGATTTCTGGAGAGCAGGAACGAACTTGAGAAATAAACCAGTCAGCATCCTCGACTTCTCGACAAATTACCGTGGTATAGCGAGTGCCATCAAGCTCAAATACGCTTCTATTACCACCTTTAGCAAAAAACTGGGATTCACTTTCAGTCAATCCAGCCTTGTCCCATTGTGCTATGACCTGACCAGTTTTATTGATGCACAAATAACTATTGAACACATTTAACCCAACTACTTTAGGTGCACCAAAAAACAGACTTATTCGATACTTTTTCGCTAATTTTTGTAGTTCGACTATGGCATTTTGAATTAAGAGTTCTTTACATTCAGCTTTTATATTTCTATGAAATCCACTTAATGCGAGTTCAGGGAAAATTAAGACATCTAGTGCACCTAGCCTTTTAATGTATCCAGATATTGTCGAAAGGTTTTGTGCAACAGTCCATCTCATTTGCATCTGAACAATGCCTATTTTCACTCTGTACTCCTGTAGCGTTATAACGAATGACATTGATTCTCCCCTTGAGAATCTGCCACACTGAGGTGCGGCCTTTAATACCGGAGGTAACCATGTCTACTCAATTCTTTTGTGGCGTTGATCTCGCCAAGTACCACTTTTCTCTTCACGCGGTGGATGACCACGGAAAAGTCATTCTACATAACTCGTTCTCATGCTCCTGCGTGGGAACGGGAAGTAATGTCTAATGGCCCTGTCATATGATTGGCAGGCAGCGGTGAGACCGCAGTAAGAGACCTTCTATATGTGTTTGCCGTAAGCAATGACTTAATGCCGGAAATGACAGAACGAAGTAGACGACTTTGTTGTTCGAGAGCATTGGCTGCTGGCGCAGCCAAAACATACTATTGCCTATTGACCGGAGAAGGGCTCATATGTGTTAACTGGCTTTTCTAGCGATCACTAAACCATGATTACTTGAACCTAATAAACTAGGTTCATCACAATTTATTAAGTGATAATCTAACCAAGTTTGATATTGAGATGGTGTAAAGCCATTAACACCATTAGAAATATAACGTCCAAAGCCATCTGTTGCGGAGTGACCGATAACACCAAAACCATTGTCTTGAACCAAACATTCAATTTCAGCCGGTGTGGCGAAGTACCCTACATTAAAGAAACTATCTGCTTTTGAATTTGAAACTGTGCCGTGCTTATTTAATTCGATAAGCACTTCGGGGGTAATCAATTCCGGAAATTGTTGAGCGAACATGCCCGCGACAAAAAAGCGTGAGATATAGGCAACAGCTAACACCCCATTTGGCTTCAGAATACGCAAAGCTTCTTTTATCGCCAGCTCTCTTTCGTGCAGAGTTTTCAAGTGATATAAGGGCCCTAGGATCACACAAACATCTTGAGAACTACTCTCAATAAATGAAACATCACACGCATTTCCCTCAAACACTCTTAAGTCGATACCCTCGGATTTAGCTTTGGTATTTAGAATATCGACTTGCTCAGGTACAAGCTCTACAGCTGTTACATCACAACCCATTTTTGCAAAACTTAAAGAGTAACGACCCGTAGCTGCTCCCAGCTCACATACCGATTTGCCTTTTGACAAATATGGTTCGAGTTTGTGCATTGTGGTGTCAAACTCTAACTGAGCAATATACTGTCTTGTCAGTCTTTGATCTTCATTAGCACCCGTATATTGGGCTATCAGTCCTTCCAATGTTCAATACTCCTTTTGCCAGTTAACGAATGACATGGATTCCCCCTCTTGAAGATCTGCCACACTTAGGTGCGGCCTTTATTACCGGAGGTAACCATGTCTACTCAATTCTTTTGTGGCGTTGATCTCGCCAAGCACCACTTTTCTCTTCACGCGGTGGATGACCACGGAAAAGTCATTCTCTATAACTCGTTCCCACGCTCCTGCGTGGGGACGGGAAGTAATGTCTAATTGCCCTGTCATATGATTGGCAGGCAGCGGTGAGACCGCAGTAAGAGACTTTCTATATGTGTTTGCCGTAAGCAATGACTTAATGGCGGAAATGACAGAGCGAAGTAGACGACTTTGTTGTTCGAGAGCATTGGCTGCTGACGCAGCCAAAAAATGCTATTGCCTATTGACCGGAGAAGGGCTCATATGTGTTATGAGGCAACTTGAAGCGTCAAAGAAAGGAAGCTTTCATCGCTTTCAGTCACCTGATAGCCAAGGGATTTGTAAAACCTTACCGCAGGCTCGTTTCTAGTAAAACTTGATAAGGTTACGCAACTACGCTCTTGCTCACGCGCCATTTCGTGAATCATGTTCATGACCCTTTCACCCAGTTTCTGATTTTGAAATTCAGGAAACACAATGAGTAAATGCACATGAAATGCGTTTTCGTAAGGCTTGAAGCATAGCATTCCAACTTGCGTGTTATTGAGATAAACCCAGTGAAACCAATGCGGCTCGTAGTCATTTTTTAAACGATTGACTTGGAAGTCATCACACCAGCCAAAGACGGCATCAACATGCGAATAAAGTCCCTGTTTCACAACAGAGAACAGACTTTCAAACTCATCATTTTCTATTTGTATTAGTTGAATATCCATATGCCTCATAACGCCACCAGCATGCGCGGCTTTGTAGTAGAGCCGTAGGCGGAACGAAAAAGCCGTCGCCTTGACTGGCCTTGTTATGCATTTGGGTTCCACTGTAACTTATAACTACCATTTTCGTCACCCAAAACACTAAATCCTAGACTAGTATAAAAACCAACAACAGGATTTGCTTTTATGACACCTAAATTAACTGGCAGATCATGCTCAATTGCTGCTGACTTTGTGTAATTGACAACTTGCTTACCTATACCCATTGATTGAAACTCAGCCTTTACCAGTAGCATTTTTAAGTGGATGTGATCATCATTTTTGACCAAATAAAATGCACCAACGCGTTCACACTTATTCTGGATTATTTTAAATTGGGTGATCGGGAGATGCTTGCCAAAGCTCTCTTCTTGGAACGCCTCATGCCACCCCCACTGAGCCTCGATACTTGGCTTTAGTAGATCTTTAAATAGACCCCAAACCCATTCTCTATCAGTTATCTCGGCTTTTCTAAATTCGATTAGCACGATTCGTCCTTATGCATAACGAATGACATGGATTCCCCCTCTTGAAGATCTGCCACACTTAGGTGCGGCCTTTAATAACGAAGGTAACCATATCTACTCAATTCTTTTGTGGCGTTGATCTCGCCAAGCACCACTTTTCTCTTCACGCGGTGGATGATCACGGAAAAGTCATTCTCTATAACTCGTTCCCACGCTCCTGCGTGGGAACGGGAAGTAATGTCTAATGGCCCTGTCATATGATTGGCAGGCAGCGGTGAGACCGCTGTAAGAGACCTTCTATATGTTTTTGCCGTAAGCAATGACTTAATGGCGATTCATGTTGCTTCACATGGCAAACCTGACCTTGCCCGTTGAGGCGACCTCTGAGCAGCATACAACACGATGTTGTCCTGCGTGTTGGGAGCGGTTCATGGTCTGCGTGGGCGTGACACGACCGAGGTAGCCGAAAGGCGAATAGAATAAGGAGAATGGCATTCATTTAAACACAGGAGAGCAAACCGACACAAACCACATCGTTACGCAACGTATTGAAGTAACGTCTTATCTGCTCATTTCTTGGCTGCGCTCGTGCTGAAAAAAGTGCCAGACGCAGCCCCACCTATGCACATTCGAGCTATTTACTTAATAAAGCAACGGGCTTGTTCAACTCCCAAATAAAGTGTCGGCTACGCGACACTTATTATTTATTAGGCGACATTTCTACGTTTAACTTCTTTCTCATAAGAAGATTCATTGTATAGCCAAATAGCCCAAAATGCGAAAAACATCCCGATCGTATAAATGAAATAATTAAGAGCATTATCCGATAAGAAAATCGTAATACTTGCCACATCAGAAGATGGATAAAGGAAAATAACATTAAAAATCATGTACAAAGTGGCTGTGACGAAAGTTGTTCTAAAAAGCCAATTTAAACATCCTTTCTTTCGCGATTTTTGCCAATTCTCAAATGCTTTACCATTCATTAATCCACTCCTTTTCTGTTAACTAAAGCTAGATTAACTCCTTCCCACGCTCCTGCGTGGGAACGGGAAGTAATGTCTAATGGCCCTGTCACATGATTGGCAGGCAGCGGTGAGACCGCAGTAAGAGACCTTCTATATGTGTTTGCCGTAAGCAATGACTTAATGGCGGAAATGACAGAGCGAAGTAGACGACTTTGTTACTCGAGAGCATTGGCTGCTGGCGCAGCCAAAAAATGCTATTGCCTATTGACCGGAGAAGGGCTCATATGTGTTAGCTTAAGTTATGTAGCACCAAGCCATACCACCCCAAAACAGAATATTCAAAGTCCAGATTATTACACTCTGAACTGGAAACATATGAAAAACTAACTGAGGACATGCCTTAAGCTCACTCGTCGAGAACAACATTTGCGGTTGAAGATCCCAACTTGTAGCTAAACACAGACCTCTTTTATACCTAGGGTGATTCACCAAGTACTCAGTGTAGGATGAGTACATTGTCCATATCCCTAAAAAACCAAGTAATTCAACTAGTGATATCACTTCTATACTAAATGGTAACAGTGAAGGTCCTCCAATGAGGAAAATAGCTGCAAATATCCATTTTCTATTTCTCATTACATATCCTTGTTAATGATTTTAGCGAACGCTTTGTTAAGGGGTGAACAACGCAATACCGAAGTTGCTGCAAACCACCTTAAACACAAAAATCAACGCATGGTAAAAATGCCACGCGTTGTGAATCCCTCTTGAACAACTTGTTAGGCGAATTTTCAAAGAGTTATGCGCATATCTGCACAATTGAAAAGACCATCGCCCAAAGTCGGAAATCGTGCATGATTTGTGAGCGTACCATAATTTGAGAAACCCGACTTTTCTAAAACTCGTATGCTTGCGAGATGCTCAATAAACGGATTGGTTCTTACCTCTTTTACACCCAAACTTTTCAAGTATTGTAGACCAGAGCGGCACAACTCAGTTGCAATGCCTTGATTACTAAATTGATCTGATATACCAAAATGAATTTCAGCATATTGCTCATTAAATACGAAAACAACTAAACCAAACACAAAGTCATCTGGACTCGCTGCAACTCCATACAAACAAACTTTGGGAGCATTTTCTGAATAGAATTTTCGCCATTGCTTAATTTTCGTGAGCGTGGTTTCAACTGTATCGTGGGGCAATGTCGATATGTACTTTGCTGAACTGCTTGAGCCTGAATACATATTGAACAAAGAATTTGCATCAGCTTCTCGAAGCTCTCTGACTCTAAAAATTCCACTTTCGTAGTTCATTGCACCTACATTCGCCTAACGCTAAGAACAGTTGCAAAATAAATGGCACTACATTTTGCGAAGCAAAATTCGTGACATTTATTTTGTCAATTGCTTCGCCTTGTTAACTTTATGATTGAATAGTACCAATGTAATTCTTTGCTCCAGAAAAATAATATGAAATATTTCTCTTACCGAAGAAGTTATGCCAATGTTTTTTAATTTGCTCTTGCCTTTCTGGGTCAGTGCAAAAATCAACCACTTCAATTTCTGCATTTTTTCTTGTCATCCGTGATAATAGCTGGCGCAATTCGAAATCTGCACTAGGTAACGAATAACCGATAAAAACTAACTTTGATGCTTCTGATAATTCTATGCCTGCGTTTTGCCAAATAATTCTATACTGAGGATTAGATAAATCTTTAATAAAAGTCGGCATAATTAAATTGGATATTAATACATGCTTTCCAGCATCCTCTTTAAAG
>NZ_MUFM01000053.1:0-10604 GCF_001996125.1 Salinivibrio sp. PR932
CTACTGAAGTTGTACAGGAGTTAGAGCAGGAAAATAACCAAATTTTCTCTAAGGCATATGGTGTTGAAGATGAAGTGGATAGTACGGTCCCTTATAATGAAATATCAATTAACTGTAATCCATTTTTTCGATATGGGACATCACTTACAGACAATGAGAGAAATTTAAGGCTTCAAAGTGATACGATAACAGAATTGGTTTCTTATGCTGTTGGTTGTTTCATGGGGCGCTACTCTCTTGATAGCGATGGTTTGACCTATGCGAGCTCAGGAAATGATGGGTTCGATATTATTGTCGCAGAAGGAGCTTACAAAACCTTCCCAGCTGATGAAGATGGTATCATTCCATTAACCGATCAAGAATGGTTCAAAGACGATGCAACCAATCGTTTCCGTGAGTTTGTTCAAGTCGTTTGGGGTGATGAGCATCTGCAAGAAAACTTGGATTTCGTCGCCGAATCACTATGTCTAAACGCCATTAAACCGAAAAAATCTGAATCAGCGCTTGAGACGATTCGCCGTTATTTATCGACTCAGTTCTATAAAGACCACTTGAAGACTTACAAAAAACGCCCTATTTATTGGCTGTTTAGCTCAGGCAAACAGAAGGCTTTTGAGTGCCTGGTTTACCTGCACCGTTACAATGAGGGAACGCTTTCTCGTATGCGTACCGAGTATGTCACCCCGCTACTCGGCAAATACGATGCGTATGCAGAGCAGCTTGAAAAGCAAATTGAAACTGCAGACTCGACCAGTGACGCGAACCGTTTCAAGAAAGAGTTGGATGCGTTAATCAAGAAACAGGTCGAGCTACGAGAGTTTGATGACAAGCTAAAACACTACGCCGATATGCGTATTTCACTGGATCTCGATGATGGCGTGAAAGTGAATTACGGCAAGTTTGGTGATCTGTTGGCTGAGGTTAAAGCCGTTACCGGTAAAAAGCCGGAGGTGAACTAATGCAGATCAGTGAACTGGCGCAAGGCGTCGCTGCCAAACTCGAACAAAGCCGCATTGTGTTTTGGTACGACCCAGAGCAAAGCTTTACTGAAGAGCTCGAGCATTTAGCTAACGCTCTATCTATTGCAAAAAAAGAAGGGCTTGCAAAAGAATCAGGTGATAAAGCGGCAGATATAACTGCTAGGGTACTGCCAAATGATTTGACCATCCTCAATATGGGCAATGAGTCGGTATTGGCAGTGAAAAAGCGCATTGAAGTGGATGAGCGTGAAGCTAAATTCCTTATCTATTTCCCTAGCGCTGAGCCAGAGCCTGATCGTGATTGGTTGCTAGACGTGCGTTTGTATAGCGAGCAGTTTTTTGCTGATCACAGCTCAATGCTGCTTAATGAGCTGGGTATTCCGAAAATGGCGCTTCGCACGCACATTCGTAAGCGCCAGAGCTTTTTTGCCAATAAACAGCGCATAGCCGGTTTAAAAAAGTGGGTGACGGAGAACGAAGACGAACTGTCGTTAGACAGGAAGATGATGGCAGTGGTTGTAAAAGCTGATTCTGCGTCTTTGTCGGACATTTTGCTTGGATTACTGCGCGCTTATTCTACGGCGCTAAACGCGCCCGCCACAGGTGCTGACGGCTTATATGAAGATGAAAGCCTTGGCCAGCCCGATGCCTTTAAACAAGTGTGGAGCCAGCTAAGTAAGTATGATCTTGAGACGTCACTCTGGACATATTTGAGTGAGGGTTTTGGCTATACAGTCGAAGAGCCAACCTTCTCAGACTTCGTGTTGAAATTGTTCTGTACTGAATTCTGGAGCCAAATTGAAGGCGTTGAACGCGATTGGTTGCTTAACAATGTTCTAAAAAGCGCATCAGGCCGGGCGACAGCTTTGGCGTTTATGGTGAGCTGGCGCGACAGCCGCTCTTTCGCCGCTTACTACGAAAGCATCTCTAAGGTACTTAGCCAACAGCTGGAAATTGCGACTCGTGCTGGTCAGTATCATCCGGTTGAGCTTATCGAATGCGAAACGTTCGAAGCTGTGGAGCAGGCCATAATTCGTGGTTTAGTTCGTGATTTGCTCGATAGCAGTAAAGCGTTAGAACGGGTTCAGTTTGAGACGATCGTATCACGACGTCTTGCTAGCCACTGGACACACCCTAATTCAAACAACGGTAAAGAATACTTCGCAATCTACGAAGCTATCCGTAACGCAGAAGCGTTAATGCATTTGCGAAATCGCTATGTAGACGGGTTTCATTTTGATAATGCGAAGGCAATGTATGACGCCTATACCACGGACATTTACCGTTTTGATCAGGCTTACCGTTTATTCAATGAGCATGTGCACTCTGTATTGAGTAAAGGTGCAGACATACTGCGTCAGCTCGACGACGAGGTCGAAAGCATTTACACCAACTGGTACTTATATGAGCTTGGCCTTGCCTGGGATCGTCACTTGGCCCAAGAGAAATTACTTGAAGAATGGCAACTACCTGACGTCCCGAATCAGTTTGATTTTTACAAAAATGAAGTAGCGTCTCGATTGAGTCTGAAACAGACAAAACGAGTATTTATCATTATCTCTGATGCGCTGCGTTTTGAAATTGCGAATGAGCTTGGCGCTATCATTAACAACGAGAAGCGATTTAAAGCTGAGGTGTCTACTCAGTTGGGCGTTTTGCCAAGTTATACCCAACTTGGGATGGCAGCGTTATTGCCTCACCAAGCTCTCAGTTATCAGCCGCTTTCCACCACTGGCGCAAGCGGAAGCACGGCTGTTTATGTCGATGGTATCTCGTCACAAGGTTTAGACAACCGAAACGCTATCTTACAAAAAGTGGGTGGTATGGCGGTGAGTTCTAAGGAACTAATGAGCTGGAGCAATCAGGAAGGCCGAGACAAGGTTCGAGATGCAGAAGTGGTTTATATTTATCATGACACGATTGATGCAATTGGTGATAAGGCTGCGACTGAAGAGAAGACCTTTGAAGCGTGTCGCAATGCTATTAAAGAGCTCAAAGATCTTGCAGGTAGAGTCATCAATAGACTTAATGGAAGCCGTGTTGTGATCACCGCTGATCATGGTTTCCTATTCCAACAAAAAGCGCTCTTGGCCGCAGAAAAGACTCAACTGACAAGTAAACCCACTGGTGTGTTGGAAGCAAAGAAAAGGTATATCGTGGGCCAAGGATTGCCTAATGATGAGAATTATTGGAAAGGTTCCATTTCAAACACAGCTAATGGAACGAAAGAGCCTGATGGCGATTATAATTTCATGATTCCCAAAGGCAATCAGCGGTTTCACTTTGTGGGTGGGGCGAGGTTCGTACATGGTGGAGCCATGCTACAGGAAGTCTGTGTTCCAGTTCTCCATGTTCGCGAATTGCAAAAAGCGCAAGCGGCAAAACACGAGAAACAACCGGTTGGTGTGGTTGCAGCGACACAACCAATTAAGTTGGTCAACAATATCGATAAAGTCAGGTTTATTCAGACAGACCCAATAGGCGAACGTTTTATCCCACGGTTACTGGATGTTTATATTGTCGATGCGAAAGGTAATGCAGTATCTAGTCGTGAAACGATCAACTTTGATAGCGCGAGTAAAGTAATGGATGAGCGTACTCGCGAAGCCAGGCTAAAGCTTATCGGCTCTCAGTTTGATAGGAACGCTCAATACACATTAGTACTAGAAAATGCGGAAACGAGAACGCGTTACAGCCAATACGCGGTAACCATTGATTTGGCATTCCAAGATGATTTTTTCTAAGGCTCAGGGGTGAAATATGACAGCTGATTTTTCACAAAATCACAACAGCGAAAAGAGTCAGATGCCAGCATCCCAAACAACAGGGGCTGACTTAGACGCATTGCTCAATCACCACTTCAAGGGGCGAGTTGTTCGTAAAGACCTGACCAAACAACTAAAAGAGGGAGCAAATGTCCCTGTCTACGTGCTTGAGTATTTGCTGGGTATGTATTGCGCGTCTGACGATGACGAAGTGGTTATGCAAGGCCTAGAAAATGTAAAAAAAATCTTGGCTGAGAACTATGTACGGCCTGATGAAGCGGAGAAAGTGAAGTCACTGATCCGTGAACGCGGTACGTTTAAAATCATCGATAAAGTCACCGTTAAGCTCAATCAGAAAAAAGACGTCTATGAGGCTGCGTTATCGAACCTAGGGATCAAGGATGCCCTTGTACCGACCAAAATTGTACAAGACAACGAAAAGCTATTAACTGGCGGTATCTGGTGCATTATTACCGTGCAGTATTTCTTTGAGGAAGGCCAGAAAACCTCACCTTTCTCTATTATGAGTTTAAAACCTATCCAAATGCCGTCCATGAACATGGGTGAGATATTTTCAACCAGAGCGTATTTTAATACTGAGCAGTGGATGGATGTATTACTTCGGTCCGTTGGTATGGAGCCAACCAACTTAGAGCATCGGGTGAAATGGCATCTTATCACTCGCATGATTCCATTCGTTGAAAATAACTACAACGTTTGTGAGCTCGGACCAAGAGGGACAGGTAAAAGCCATATATACAAGGAGTGTTCACCTAACTCTTTGCTCGTCTCGGGCGGACAGACAACTGTAGCTAATTTGTTCTATAACATGAGTTCTCGCCAGGTTGGCTTGGTTGGCATGTGGGATGTTGTCGCATTTGATGAAGTAGCCGGTATTAACTTTAAAGACAAAGATGGCGTTCAAATAATGAAAGATTATATGGCGTCAGGGTCTTTTTCTCGTGGTCGTGATTCTATTGAAGCGAAAGCTTCCATGGTATTTGTTGGTAATATCAATCAAAGTGTTGAAACGCTAGTCAAGACTAGTCACCTGTTGGCACCTTTTCCTGATGATATGATTGATACGGCATTTTTTGACCGTTTCCATTCTTATATTCCTGGATGGGAAATACCAAAAATGCGGCCTGAATTTTTCACTAACAGCTACGGGTTAATCACTGACTATCTTGCGGAATACATGCGTGAAATGCGTAAACACAGCTTCGCAGACGCTATCGATAAGTTCTTCAAACTCGGTAATAACCTTAATCAGCGTGATGTAATTGCTGTGCGAAGAACCGTCTCAGGCTTGCTAAAGCTATTACACCCCGACGCACAGTACACAAAAGATGATGTGAGAGACTGCCTGACCTATGCGCTGGAAACTCGGCGCCGCGTTAAAGAGCAATTGAAAAAGCTTGGCGGTATGGAGTTTTTTGATGTGCATTTTAGCTACATTGATAATGAGTCGTTAGAAGAGTTCTTTGTCAATGTACCGGAACAAGGTGGCAGCAAGCTGATTCCCGAAGGTTTACCTCGCGCCGGAGTTGTGCATTTGGTTGCCCAAGGAAGCTCAGGACAACTCGGCTTATACCGTTACGAAACTCAGATGATGGCAGGCTCTGGTAAGCATTCCGTCTCGGGTCTTGGTTCGAATACCGCAGCAAAAGAAGCTGTGCGTGTTGGCTTTGATTATTTCAAAGGTAACCTGAATAGAATCAGTGCGTCGGCGAAGTTTTCTGAGCATGAGTATCACCTCCATGTTGTTGAGCTCCACAATACGGGGCCAAGTACAAAGTCATCGCTCGCTGCATTGATTGCTTTCTGTTCAATACTGATGAACCGACCGATTCAAGAGCAAATGATAGTTCTAGGTGAGATGACACTGGGTGGTGTCGTCAATCCTGTACAGGATCTTCCGGGCAGTCTCCAATTGGCGATGGATAGTGGCGCAAAGCGTGTTTTGTTACCGATGGCTTCCGCCTCTGATATTCCCACCGTTCCTGCTGAATTGTTCTCAAAATTCCAGATTAGTTTCTATGCAGATCCGGTCGATGCGGTGTTTAAGGCTCTTGGTGTGAGTTAACGATACTATTTTGAGCGGCAGTGAAGCGCACTGGTGCGAGGGCGCGAGAAAAGAGTCGCATAAACATAACCCGGATCTTGGCTTGCTGTTAAACACTATTAGACTCCGGCGATTATCAATCAACACAACAACATGAGGTGAACTAGCTTTCATGAATATTGAATGCCCTCATTGCAACACCGACAATGAGATCGAGCTTACGGAAAACATCCAATGCAATAAATGTGAGAAGAGCTTTACCGATCTCAAACTGAGCAAGCGCCAACTTATGTCTGCTGGCACTGCATTACTTCTTGGTGCCTTTGGTGGATATAAGGCTGATGCCGCTTTTGAAGAAGACCGGTATCCGTTAGCTGTTGAGTATGCCATCGTCGATACGTGCGCTAATTCGTCAAAGAATATGATCTCAGTAAGTCGGTACGAGACTAAACGAGATGTCTGTCTCTGTGCGCTGCAAAAAACCGAGCAGTCCGTACCGTATTCGGATTACAAATCAGATAAAACCTTGTTTTTGAACCACTTTAAATCAAACGCCAGAAATTGCTCGTAGAGATAAAAAGAGGCAGCGTTTGCTGCCTCTCATTCGTTTTAACGCTTCGGCGTATTGCCGCGGCCTTTGCCTGATGGCTTGCCAGTCGTGCTAGGGTAATTAGGGTTGCCCTTCGCAGGGGGTTTTGGAGCCGAATTTGGTTTGTTCATTACTTACCCCTTACTTGTTTGGTTTCTGATTGCGAGCGGCTGCGCGTTGTGCGCGGGCGGCGAATGAATCTTTGGCAACCTGGCCACCATTTTGTTTGGCTTGCGCTGCTTGCACGCGCGCAGCAGCTTCGGGGGTCATTGGTACGTTATGTTTGGACATAATGTTTTCCTTTTCGTTTATGAACTGTAGGGTCTCCGCTGAGACGAGAGAACAATAACGCACTGGGTAGGGACAAATGGGGACAAGCCAAAAGCAAAAACAAATTCGGTATATTCTGGAAGCGTTAGGTTGGAGCCAGAAACAGCTTGCAGATGTGTTGTTCGAGGAGCTTTACGTTGATGAACATGAGGATATTTGTGACTCTCCTGACGCTGTTGATAAGTTTCGTCAGCTACTCAAAAAGCAGTTGCAGCGGGAGTCGACGCCAGAAAACCGGTTGGAGCAGTATATAGAAATACTATCGGAGCATCCCGAGTTTAAAAAACTGAAACTCGATATGATTTTTCCTAAATACGTTGACCACCAATGCTTAAGCGATGATCTACACGCCGAGCTGGTGGCATTCTCAAAGCGTTTAGACGACGAAGAGTACATAGGCAGTTGAGCCGTCGGGTAAAAAAATGAACGGAAACCAACATAGGTTGAGTATGGAAACAGCCCCTTATGATCGCGTTAAAGCTTTATTGAAAGAGATAAAAGCGCTGCCTGCGCTCTATGAGAGCGAGAAAACAATCTTTGATGTTGGCAGTCGAGGATATTACGAGAATCCTACAACAGACCTACTCGCTTTTTTCTTAGATACGAGCGAAGTGCATGGCTTCGGCTCGTTGGTCTTAAAAGCATTGTTTAGCTGCTCGGAAACATGCAGTGGGCTAGATACAACACTGGTTCGAAGTCCAAAACGGGAAGTGGTGACAGCGTCAGGAAAGCGCATTGACTTAGTGCTGCAGAGCCAAAATTGGGTGATGGTCATAGAAAATAAGATTTTTCACCAGCAGAATAACCCGTTTGATGAGTATGAACGGTTCGTCAAGGACAACAAAAACGACCCCCGCATTGGCGACAAAAAGCCGCTGTATGTTGTTCTATCGCCAACCGGTGAGGTAGCAAGACCGAACTGGATTGGTATTAGCTACCGCACCTTCACGTCAGCCATCAAAGCAAAACTCGCTGATCACTTCCTGCAACATCCATTGAATAAATGGTCGATTTTTCTGCGAGAATTCGTTTTACATTTGGAGAACGTGATGGATCAACCCACTCTTGATCACGAAAGTGTCCGCTTTGTAGTGAATCACCTAGCTGACTTTAAAGCGGCAGAAACGCTGCAAGAAAAAGCAATTAAGTCGCTGCAGAGTGCTTTACTGCACGATCTGCAAAACGCGGTAAAACCAGAGCTGAAACCCACCCTTGATAACTGGCATGGATACCCGGCTATTCGCTTCGCCGGTGTTAATTGGGTGGTTCAATCGGATATCGTGCTTTATCTTGATGGGCGTGAAAAAAAGCCATTTGTGATCAATTTCTACTCTGCACAGATTACAAATAACGAGCGACGTAACATCGCAGATGCGCATTTTTGCAAAGAAGACACCGAGCAGCCGTGGAATGAAGAAAACAACACTTATCGCTGCTACCAGGTCCGTATCGGCAAATTTGATTACGCGTTCATCAAAGAAAAGCTGATAGAGAAAATTGCTTTGATAGATGAATTTGAGACGCAGATTCGCCCGCAGAAAATTAATAAGATTTAAGGAAAATATAAATGACTATTGAGCAGGGGATATGGAAGCTTGGCGACAAACCGGAGAAGCTAAAGCCTCAAGGGCTTGCGGATGAAGGGATGTTGGAAGATCAAATAATGAAAGATATATCAATTCTTAGCCAAGACTGGTTGCTTATTGGTCGACAGGTGCGAACAGACTTTGATAAGTATATCGATCTTTTAGCAATTGACGCCAATGGCACGGTTATCGTCATCGAACTCAAGCGTGATAAGACATCTCGAGATGTTGTTGCTCAAGCGATTGATTATGCGTCTTGGGTTGTTACCTTGGCTGATTATCAGTTGATCGAGATCTACCAGCGTTTTGCTAAAAGTTACCAGAGGCCGCATGCTTCTCTCGAAGAAGCATTTGAAGATAAATTTGGTATCACATTGGACAGTGTCAGTTTGAATGAGAACCATGAATTGGTGATTGTGGCAACTCAGTTAGATACGAGTAGTGAGCGCATCATTAACTATTTAAATGAACATGCGCAGCTGTCGATCAACGCAATGTTTTTTGCTGCGTTCGAAGATCTAGGTAATCAATATCTAAGCCGAGCTTGGATGATTGATCCAGATAAAACTCCTCAGACGAGTGTGAAAAAAGCGCGAAAGGAACCATGGAATGGAGAGTTCTATGCCTCGTTTGGCGATAATCGACCTTGGGAACTAGCTCGTCGCTATGGTTTTATAGCGGGTGGCGGTGCTGCTTGGTATTCTAAAACCCTCGCTATGCTTTCCGAGGGAGATAGAGTTTGGGTGAATATACCGAAGACAGGTTATGTGGGAGTTGCGGAAGTTACTGGTGAGCGCTGCCGCAGTGATGCTTTCTTGGTAAGGACGGACCATGGAGACCGGCGACTAGTAGATATTACGTCTGTTAGTGAGTATCCACAGATTCATAGAGAAATCGGCGATGACGAAGAATCGGCCGAATATCTTGTGCCAGTTCGCTGGATTGTCTCTTTTCCTACGTCTCAAGCATGGAGTGAGGTTGGTTTGTTCGGTAATCAGAATACAGTTTGCAAACCGACAACACCAAAGTGGCAGCACACTGTGACACGTTTAATGCAAAAGTGGCACTTAGATACTCCTGAATTAAATTATTAGTTTTTTTAGTTGAGCACAGTGAAAATTAAGCTTGTTAATCTGAGAGTTTCATTATGAATCATTATATAAATGAAATTATTAGAGTGAATGGTACCCAATATAGAGGCCTTGATAGTCAGTTTTATAAAAATTGTTCCGTTGGTGATTCGGTTATATTGAAAAGAGAACCTAATAATCCATATGATAAAAATGCTATTGCAGTCATTGTAAATGGGTCGCATATTGGCTATATACCGAAAAAAGAAGCAGCGGCTCGACTAACACCTATATTAGATGCTGGTCGGAAGTATCTCGCAGAATTATCGAAAATATCCCCAAGAAAAAAACAGGATATATTTCGGATTCAGTTGTCCACATATACAAAACCTGCTCAACAGTCCAAGCCGCGACATTCACCTCGTCAGCTAACACGTCAAAAGAAGCCTGCATTTTATTCTCAAGATCATTATGCTGCTATCCAAAACGCAAAGTCATTATGTGGCATATATCGCATTCGCTGTAAAAATAGTAAGACTTATATCGGGCAGTCAACAAATATAGGTGTTAGATGGCAGGCTCATATTCATGCATTAAGTAAAGGATTCCATAGTAATGCCGCTTTGGTTGATGATTGGGCCAAATTAGGACCTAGACAGTTTAGGTTTGAGATCTTAGAAGAATGTCCAGCAGAACAGTTGGATGATCTGGAAATATACTATATCCAGAAGGAGAACTCTTTTTACGCTGGTTACAACGCAACTATTGATGGACAAAGTCGAATAGATTACGAAAAATTCAAAAATGAGCCTGGTTGGGTTACAAGTAATGGGGGAGAAATAAAAAATGTTGAAATGGTTAGGGATAAGACAGTAAAACGACGAGAAAGTGTAACAACATTTAGTGAAAGTGACTCTTCATTATTGCGCAAGGAAAGTGTTAAAAAAACCAATAACCTTAGAACAAAAGAATATATGAATGAGCTAAATAGGCTCGATCCAAATGCTGAGGTTATTTTAAAGTCAGCTGATTTTATTGAATGGCTCAACACGACCCCGAGTGATGTTCTACGCAAGAAGAGTCGAACACTCAACCCATCTGATGGCTTGTTTGTTTTACAGGCTTATTACAGGAACTTATGTCGCCAAAGTACTGCAGAGAATAGCGATCCGCCAGAAAGATCAATTGTAAAAAAATTAAAGAATATTATACCATTGAT
>NZ_MUFM01000054.1:0-10044 GCF_001996125.1 Salinivibrio sp. PR932
AGGAATTACAACATATTCATTGTTTAATAAGTCACAACATCAAGACTAGCATGGTGCATTTACATCGGTTGATATAAGCGCTAATCGTGACAGGCGCCCATTGACAGTTTTTATATATCCAACACCGTAGCGGCGCTTGTGTCACCTACGCTGCCTATGCGGCAGTGAACCATAGAATAACTTAACAATCATCTGTTACAACAGGCCGTTAGGATAAAAATGGCCTTTTACCCTTGTTAAAAATCGCTTTCCGTAACGATTTGTATTTATTGTTTATTTTTGAACGTCCAAAAAAGAAGGGTCGCAAGGGTATCAACTTATCACATATGTTGAAGCAGAGCCGTCTTAAGTCACGCCAGATATGCCAGTTCTAAACATGTTGCAAGGCGCGACATTTTGTCGCATATTAACCAATAAAGATTTATAACCGAGGTAGTGAATCATGCCAACCAGTGTACGGTTAGATGATGAGTTTGTGTCAGATGTAAAAGTGTATGCAGAGGCTGAAATGCGCTCTGTGCCCAAGCAAATTGAGTACTGGGCAAAAATCGGGAAAATCATGACTGAGAACCCTGATTTACCCTACAGCTTTGTGCAAGAGGCGCTAATTGCATCTGAAGAAGTTAAACTTGGTAAGGTAAAACGTTATGAGCGACGGACCCCAAAACAATCCGATTGATGTTTTCGTCTCTCGTGTTTTTGAAAAGCAGATGAACAAGTTGTCCGAGGCGCAATGTGAAGTGGTCGAGGACGAGATAGACAGAATCATTGAAGATCCCACGCTTGGCACCCAGAAAAAAGGCGATCTGTCTTATCTTTGGGTGCACAAGTTCAAGCTCGATAGGCAAGAAGTGTTACTTAGCTACGCTTGGATTGAAAACAAACTCGAGCTCTATCTGCTTAATATCAGCTCGCACGAGAATTTCTACGCGACGATGAAAAAGCGCAGAAAAGCTGACTTAAAGATCATCGGCGCGACGCCGAATCCACGCTAGCGGCGCACCCTAATAACCAATCGAGCTGAGTTTATTCTGAAAGTCCAGCACTTGTTGCAAATCTTGTTGAGTTTGATTTTCTTCTGCTGTAATTTTTGCGATTTCATCATCAAGTGCTCGAATCTGAGCATTGAGGATTTCGGTAATCACCAGCTCAGAAGTATTGCCATACTCACGTTTAACCACTGAACAGATCTCATCAACTGCCTGATATAAACTAACAGCCGCTTGACGCTCTTGAGCGTTTTGCTTATCTTGCGCCTTGCCTTCGCTATACAAATCCCATAACGCGGTAAGTAGCTGAACAGCGATTGCACCTTTTCCTGCCCATTTACCGAGCGTTTTCTCCCATCGTCCTTTTAAACCCGGGATCTTTAACTTACGACCTTGGAGTAATAAACCCTTGATATTGTCAGCTGAGCCCATATTTCCAAGCCCTCTAGCCACCTTGTCTAGATACTCAGAATTATTTGAGCTCAAGCTTTGTTGTAAGCGGTAAGAAACCTCAACGTTTAGTAGACCCTTAACTTCACCCAAACTATCGTTGATCCACGCTTCTAGCTTGTCTCCAATTGGGTCAATTAAACGCTGTAACTGGCTATCAAGTTGCGCTTGATCTTGTGTACTCTGTATACAGCCACTGATATCAGACTTCATCAACATCAGTTCATGACTGATCATATTTCTTGCTTCTATTACTAACGATCGTTGGCGACTTACAAGCATTTGCTTATCTTCTCGGCAACGCATCAATAGCTCGTTATGTTCTGTGGTGTCCTTCGTGGACAGTTGGTTTACCGCTGGCTGGTACCAAAGTTCATTGACTGCACTCTGAATTGCTGACAGTTGATTGTCTTGGTTGTCTGTTGATTTTAACCAGTCATTAAACACCTCAATGAACTCACTGTAACCAGAGCGTTCAAGCAACTGAGTGTGATTATCTTTTAAACGTCCCGTCAATGCCGTTTTCGCATTCATTGGTAACACTTTAATATGCTGAATGCTTTCATTACTCACGCCATATTCAGAAGCTTTATGACAAAGAACCTGAAGGATCTTCTGATAAGCTGTTGCTTTATCTGAATCGTTCGTAAGCTGATGGTTAAGTACAATGAAAATTTTCTTATTCAGCTTAATCATTTCAAATAATCGATGATAAAGGTCCTTTGAATCTTGGTCCCCTTCTCGGATGACAAACAACATCACTTGAGTACGTTTAATCTGCTCAATTGTAGTCTGTTCATGCTCAATGGGAGCGTTGACGCCTGGAGTATCTAAGAGTCGATACCCGTTCCAATCATAGTAATCAACCGTGTCGGTGGTCGGAATGTCATTTACGGTTGCTTTCTCTTGACCAATAAGCACATTGATCAATGTACTTTTGCCTGCGTTATACGCACCATAAAGCATTACTTGCAGAGTGTTATCATCTAGCTTTTCTTTTAACTCGGCATAAACACGATCAATCTGATTATTCGGATGATAGGCGCCAACTAAACACTTTGATTCATCAAGGTTCTGAGTTATTTCATCAAATGGATTTCTCATAATTTATACCTTCAATGCTTGAGTTTTTGAAGCACAGTTTTCAATCGCAATTACTATGGAATCAGCGTATTGCTGTAAGGGCATGAAAGATGTTTGCACATCACGAAAGACGTGTTCTACCAATTGTGGCAATTGCTGACGTACTGCTGCTGATGTGGTTAGGATGACTTGATCTGGCGATACCCCAACCGCTTCTTTGTGAGTGGATATTTCGACAAAGATTCGTTCACCGAGTTTATTGCCGCCAAAAGAGCCAATCGCACCACCAATCAAAGCACCAATAGGTCCACCCACCGCAAACCCAGCAGCTGCCCCGCCTAATCCAGCAGCACTCGAAGCGATACTCGACGCTCGCCTACCCGTGACCTGTTTGACGTCAATAGTGATATCATCAAAATCACCTAAACTGCCACTCGACAGATCGCCTGAAACACGCTGAATATTGTTAACGTAGCCAGATAGCTCCTGCGTCAACGTATTGCTGATTTGCTCTTCAATCAATTGGTTTAGCTCACGACTTATCGCTTCTTTATCACGGTTGTTCATGTGCTTATCGACGATTAAGGGTACTTCACACAGTACGTTATCAAGAATCTGGCTCAACATCACATTTTGCTTTTGGCGTAAGTTATACGTTGTTTTTGTTAGTAGTTGCTGCAACTCTTGCACTTGCGGTAAAACATTTTCATTCAATGAATGCAGTACTTCACCATCCAAGAAGTTAATCATTTGGCGCTTAGCTTTAACCACCTTATATTGGTTAGCTTCGTTCACTATTACTACCAGGCGTTCAAACAGCGCTTGCAAGCCAGCCTCTTGTAATGCGTTCTCAGAGGTCGCTGTAAGTGTTTTGTACGCATGAACCGATACGGATACCGCTTCTTTCAAATCATCAACACCGCCTAATGCCGTAACTCGGCTATGCACATCTTCTTGCTGCAATTGGCGAACTTGGGCTGATTTATTTTCCACTTTTTGGATAAGGTCTTCCGCCTCATCACACCAATCCTCTACCAATACGTCACTTTTCGTGATGACGGGTTGTAATGGTTTTTTCTTTTCAAGCTCAAGCTTGAGATCTTGCAATTCTTGTACTTGCCCTGGAGAACTTGATGGCGTAAGCCATAAAATAGCGTCTGCGCTGTCGGTATAGCGACGAGTGAGATCACCGTTTTCATCCACTATCGAGTGAAGCCCCGGTGAATCTAATAGCACCAAGTTTGAGCCCAGCTCTACACCTTGGATCTGAGCGGTAGTTTCGGTAACACCTTCGGCAAACGCACCCTCAAAATATTTAACTTTGCCGTCTTTAAAGCAAAAACGCTTAATCTGTTCAGGAGCAAATAGACCCGTTAAGTAATTACAAAACGAGCTTTTACCTGCATTCACTTTGCCAAATACAAGTAAAATAACACGATCAGCAAACTGCTCGCTGAGCGCTCGCATTGGTGACGCCTCTTCTAATTTTGCATCCCAACTTAGTACGCCTTGATAGATGGAAGCCTTTAGTTGTGTTGCCAATTTAAACAATGGATGCTGCTCATTGATATGCTTACTACTAAACTGAGCTGCTTGGGTAAGCTCTACAACCAAAGCGGATTTTATTTCAACTAGATCCTGCTCTTTATCCGATATGTATTTGAAGTCTGACTTAAATTTTTCTAACGCAGTAAGAAACGGGTTGCTATTGGTCATTTTTCCATTCTCTTACAAATTGATTAAATCGTTTTCAAGCTGCTTCATCTCTTCTATCTGATTACTAATCTGTTCGATTTGTCGTGCCTGTTTAGTCGATTTTTTGCTTTCTTGAAATGCTTGAATTACCATACCTTCAAGATTGCTATTTTTTGATGCCGCGACTAATGAGTCTGCTGAAATCGATAAACTATATTTATTAATAAAACGATTGGCGTGCGCTCGATTTTGTTCTGTAATTTTCCGCTCTTTTTCTTCTCGTTCGGCTTGTGCTCTTTTTGCTTTTCGTTCAGATTCTGCTCTCCCTCTCTCTCGCTCTAATTCTCGTGAGCTCGAGCTAGTACTCGCACTTGAATCATCATCAGATAATGCGGCACCGACAATACCAACGACACCTACCACTGCAGCCCCAATTAACCAAGGAATAGCCATAATTAACTCCTACTATTTACATTACTGTTCTTGGTTAAACCAAGTCTGCTAATAATTGTTTTACGTCACGCTTTAACATACTAAGTTCACTGCTCTGCTGAGAGCGTAGCCCTTTTAACTCTGCATTCAATGCCTCTTTTTGCGCAGAAAAATCCAGCAATAGTTTAGACTTCAAGCGTTTCATTTCTTTCTTGCGTAATTCATCAACCTCAGACACTAAAGTAGCAGTCAGATCAAAGAGCGCATGGATACCACTCTTTTCGCAGAAAACCGCTTTGTCCTCTTGAAGACCTCTGTTATAACGATGCGCTGACACAGAAATGATTTGTAAATCACGTAAATCAAGACTCCCTAGTAATTGTTGGCGAATTTTCTCCTCAACAATAGCTACTTCATCGGCAGACTTTTGATCGATTTGCGTTAAGACTAAAAACATCTTCTTACTGTAATTCTTGTCCTGACGTGCTAATTGTTGGAAAATTTGCATCTCATATTTATCTAGCTCACCCGCTTGAGCTTGGTGAACTAAAAACAAGTAGTCAGCCATTTCAAACGCACCTTTAATGGCAGATTTGTCATCTTCTTTACGTACATCGGCATCAAGCCCAGGGGTGTCAATCCAAATAACATGTTCTTGTTCAAGCTCTTTGTTCTCAATGGTTTCGCGTTTATCTTCTACTTTGAAAACCGCATCTCCTACCATTGCATTTAATAATGTACTTTTTCCATGATTATATTTCCCAAACACTGCTATACGTGGTTTAGTCGCATTGTTTTTCAAGTACAGCAAACGGTTTACATTCTGCTCATTCGTTGGTAAAAACTGCAATAGTTTATGTTTGTCCATTTTTTAACTTAACTCTGTAATGACTTGGAAGTTCGGATTCCAATTGCATGTAATTGCAAACTTCAGCATTTTTAAGGTAGTAATCTGTTAATGAAAACTGGTTTTCAAAAAGCTTCTGATACCCTTCATCAATTCGGCACATTAAAGCTCGCTCTTGATATATTGTGCAGCCAACATCAGCATTCAAGTACAAGCAAATACCATCACCATTGTGAAAGATTTTCAACTCAGGTACATGTTGAATTTGTTGGCAACACAAGCCGCAACGGGTGCACGGGTAACTCATAGGTGGATCAATGCTTCACCTTGGGTGAATAGAGATAAGATATTCTTAGACCACTCACGATAAACAATCGCCAAGTTTGGATTGAGTCCAAAGTGCGTAATCATATCATTCAATAGTTGCTGCTCTTGCTTGGCAACTTCTCCATCCGCATAAATAAGCGCCATTAACTCAAGTAACGCAATTTTCTGATGGCTATCACACTCAAAAGTATTGAGCACTGATGCTAGATCAAACCTTACTGCATCGTACTCAATATCGTCAATTTGCATTTCCATACAGTACTTCGCAATCAAGACTTCTTCTTCCATTGAAAAGTCATTGTCAGAATGCGCAACATGATGGGCAAGAGCAAGAAATGCTTCCTTTTCATCTGTTGATAAACGGTTCAAAAACATATTCGTTCCTATGGTAATTTAAAATATAGTTTTTTCTGATATAGTTTCGATTTTAATATAACACTTGAGATAAAAGTTAAACCTAACACTTAAGCAGTGCATTTTAATTTTTCACATCCTTGAAACTTATCACATTTTGCACTGAAAAACAGAATAAAATCGACCAGTATTGCACTGGATGTATCCGAGTTTCCACACCTAATTTAGAAATAAACCGCTTCGTACAACTGACCCAACGTTTCAGCAATCGTCGTTGATGTTCTGATACAACGGTTATGAAGCTCTGACTACCGAATTCGAGTCATAAAAGCTGGCTACGTGAGCGAGAACGAATCCAATGACAACTGACCGCGGTGCTGCGGCTGGCGGTTTTGCTCAGCAGTTTTCGCACCGTGTTTAAGCCATCTTCGGTGATCAGTGTTTGCCAGGTGTTATCACCAATTCGGTTAGCAAAGGCATCAAGCACGCGGCGAGTTTTCTTCAGTGCCTTTTTCTCGCACTGAGAAATAAAGGTCACCATCATCGTTGCGGCTCCGTCATCTCATCGTCGGAGTCGTTTTGCAGCGCAATGGCTTTGATGGTGTTGAACATAAAGTCCATCGCTTTGTGTTCAATAAAGGCTTGCAGAACTTGCTGGCGAAACTCTTGTTCGGTGGCGTTTTCTTTAGCGCATATAAACGCCCAAGGCAGCACGATGGCATCTTTGATTAAGTCCGCGGCATCAAACACCAGCGCGCCGCGACGGGTTTTGCCATGCATCACCGCAAATCCGTGCGGGATCCCAAGCACCCATAAACAACTCGCCGCCAAGCCATAAGCTAGGTAATTGCCATGATTTAAAAAGCGGTTGGCGAGATCGTCCGCCTCATGCTGGCGTTTAAAACCGTTTTTTTGCGTGCGATTGGCAGCGTGTTTGTAGAGCGCTTTGGTGAGCTGCGCTTCGGTAAGCAATAAATCAGCCGGCTTGCTGGCTTTGTCGGTTCGCGCCACAAAGGTATCGAGTGCGCCGGCCAATTCGGCGACATCAAACCCTTCAAGCTTGAGCTCACGGCTCGCTTGCCAGACCTGCTTTAAGTAACTCAGGCGTGCCAGCTGAAAAGTTCGCGCAGCGTCCAATCGCTTTTGATCATCAAACCAAAATGACAACCACCCTTGCAGATATTCAGTAGGTCGATACTCGCTTTGCGGTGTAAACCACTCAACCTCAGTTGCCATATGCAGTGGTGTACCGCCACCTCCGCAGAAGCCAACTAACACGCCCGCTTGCGAGAGCATACGCATCGCCGCTTGAGTGATTGATGTGCCAGTCCCGAGCAACAACACCGTGGTATTGGCAATGGGGATATTAAAGTAAAGGTTTTCGCGTTTCGCCTCCGCCAAGTACAACACACGCCCGTCTTTTTGCATCACACGGCAATGCTCGAGGTAGTACATATTGGCGCGTTTAGAATGAAGGATGGTTTTAAGATCCGAGGGCGAAAGATCGTCCATGCGTGTCCCTTTCGTGATTGTCCCGAGTGACAAGGCACATCACTCACAAGCGCTAGAAAGGTAACAAAAATAGCAATGCATGCCCGTGAAACAAGGCACAGTTTAGGGTTTGAAGGGAGATCGCTTTATTAATGTAGATGTAAGTAATGATCAATCACAATAAGCGCACTAACCAATAGTGAAATGGTTAATAATGTCCATTTCTTTATGAGGAACACCAATGATATCAATTGTATGGCGTCGGATAAGATAAAAGACAAGATGTTGTCCTTCAGGAAAGCAATAGTATCCGTCTTCAATGTCTGTTCTATGCTGGCCTAGTTGCGGGTTCTCTGCTAGCCAGTTAAACCGCGTAGCTAGGCGCTTTAAATAAGTGTTACGCTGTGCTTTTCCCCATTTACGCTCAGTGTAACGACCAATATTTTTAAGATCATCACGTGCTCTGGGCGTAATACGAACCTGCTTTTTTGTTTGGCTCGCCGTCAAGATTCTGCGTCCAAGTCGTTAATCAGTTCATCCATTGAAAAATCATCGACAAACGTGTCACTTGCTGCCTGTCGAGCCCCCTCATCAAGATGTGCGCGCAACACATCCAGTTTGGTTTTGCGTTCCTCAAGCGTGCGTAATGCATCACGAACAACCTCGCTAGCAGAGCCGTAACGGCCACTTGCTACCTCGTTTTTAATAAACACTTCCCAGTGCTCCCCTAAACTTAAACTTGTTGTTGCCATAACTATCGCACTTATTCATAAATATGAATAATGAATATAGCGCTTTTTTAAGTGACTCCCAACTTTTTCACTCATATTGATTCAGCCGAACGACGTTAGGTATATAGCAGCACACAAGAGTTCTCATTCAATCCTTTCTAAGCTACCTATGCGGCAGTGAACAAAGCAACCCAGTGCTGAGCCTGTGCTTGAAATTTCTAAGCTGCCTGTGCGGCAGTGAACATGCCGTCGACATCACCAAGGAAGCGGCCGGATTTCTAAGCTGCCTATGCGGCAGTGAACTTTAGCTTGCGGGTGTTTTCATCCGCACTTTCTTTTCTAAGCTGCCTATGCGGCAGTGAACCATCTTTGTACAGCGTGACGCTGTACAATCCTTTTCTAAGCTGCCTATGCGGCAGTGAACACCAAAAAATTTGTAGCGGGGTTAATAAGTATTTTCTAAGCTGCCTATGCGGCAGTGAACAGAAGTTGTCCATCACTTCAATCACGTCACCATTTCTAAGCTGCCTGTGCGGCAGTGAACCACGGCGCAGCGCATCCACGTCGTGAACATCTTTTCTAAGCTGCCTGTGCGGCAGTGAACGACCGAATCCTTGTCGCGCAGGTCCATGATCATTTCTAAGCTGCCTGTGCGGCAGTGAACAATCCGCAAGATTCAGAATACAACAAGCTGAATTTCTAAGCTGCCTATGCGGCAGTGAACACCAAAAAATTTGTAGCGGGGTTAATAAGTATTTTCTAAGCTGCCTGTGCGGCAGTGAACTAAATCACCCTCTATCGACTCTTTAAACATTTTTTCTAAGCTGACTGTGCGGCAGTGAACATTAGGCAAAAAGGTTTACGGAAAAGGGGCGTTTTCTAAGCTGACTGTGCGGCAGTGAACAATAGAATAACTTAATAATCGTCAGTGACAACAGGCCGTTAGGTTAAAAATGGACTTTTACCCTTGTTAAAAAGGGCCTTTCGTAACTAGCTGTATTTATTGTTTATTTTTAAATGGCCAAAAAATAAGGGTCATAACGGATTTAGGCATCTCCCCTTATTGATCCACGTGGCTCGACTTATCCGTATCTATCGCTCTACTACGAGGAGGAGCGTATGCAACTGACCGAGCCTGGTGACTTAGACCGGATTATTGAAATGGCGTGGGAAGATCGAACTCCTTTTGAGGCGATTGAAACACTATATGGTCTGCGACAAGATGATGTCATTGCACTGATGCGCCGTGAGTTAAAGCCGCGCAGCTTTAAAGTATGGCGAGAACGTACAAACGGGCGTAAAACCAAGCATAAAGCGCTTCGTTCAGCGTCTGTGGGCCGCAGTCATTGTAAAAGCCAATATAAAGTAAAATCGTCTAACGGTAAGGCTAATCGTAGATAAAAATGATGTCACGACGAAGCGTCTGAGTGGTTAATTGATCGTCTCTGTCACGTTATGGAAACGTGACAGTCAAATTGTCACTTTCTACTGGCGCTTAGTCTGTGCTTCAACCCCAAAGCCAATCTAACTCACAGCTTTATTTTTCAAACAGTTATGCGTTAAAAACAACACTAATCCAACTACTTATCCACAGTTTCTGTTGATAGTAAATCGACATCGGATAACTTATTTAGCCTTTAAATAT
>NZ_MUFM01000055.1:0-10012 GCF_001996125.1 Salinivibrio sp. PR932
GGTTTTGGGTTGGACTTAAAATAAGCCAGTTGATTGTGGCGAGAACAAAAACAGCTTTCTAGATTACAAAATTTTGCTTGGCGACCATAGCGCTTTGGACCCACCTGATTCCATGCCGAACTCAGTAGTGAAACGAAGCAGCGCCGATGGTAGTGTGGGGTCTCCCCATGTGAGAGTAGGACATCGCCAGGCTTTGATTATAAATTGTGACTGTTGCTTGCGATTTTTGATAGCTACGGTGCTCATGTACTGACGTACATTGCGCGTCTCGCTTCAAAACTCCCGTCACACAGACACAATTTAAGCATCAAAGCAGATATGCGTAAGACTTTGATTAGAAAATATTAAGCCCTGACCTCACGGTCGGGGCTTTTTTGTATCTTGAGAGTGCATCAGCCCTGCGCGTCTCGATTCAACATCCTCACCGCATCAAACAAGATAATCTAATTAGAGCTTAATGTTGGGCTTTAGTTAGCAAAAATTTAAGCATCAAAGCGGATATGCGTAAGACTTTGATGAGAAAACATCAAGCCCTGACCTGACGGTCGGGGCTTTTTTGTATTTGGAAGATCAATAAAGCTCTTGCCCTTTATGCCTTGCTTTAGACTGCCTGCTAAGTAGATAGCATTTCATTTTCTACTTACCCAAGATCCAATAAAAAGCCCCGTCTTGTCGACGGGGCTTTGTCTTTTCAGCTATGTAATAGCTCGATTATTGAATTTTACTGACTCGGCTTACGCGCTCACCTGAAATGGTACGTAGCTGTACCGGGGCGCTGACGTGAGGAGCGTTTGCCGCATCATAGGTCTGCCAGCTTGCACCACTATCAGTTGAGTACTCAATGGTGAGTCCAGGGAATGGCGAGTTCGCTTTCAATATACCACTTTCTATCACCCCACCCGGAACGGGTAAGCGGAACCCAACACCCTGTTGCTCTAGTTGTGGGAACCAGTAGTTCGCTAACTGATTGGCAAAGAGGTTGTAATCAATGTTGCGCTTGGTTTGATTCGCCTCTTGTCCGGTTTGAGTGCTTGCTTCCCACTCGGCACGGTGCCAAGCTCGCTCAGCCATGGCGAAGAGGCGAGGGAAGGTCATGGATTCAAATTGGCCATCGGAGCGAATGGTTTCACTCCAAATAGATGCCTGTAAACCGAGCACGTTTTCTGGACGCGTCAGTGTTTTCACGGTGGCAGCGTCTAGTACCTCTTGTTTGGTGATAGGTGCACCATTGCGTTTTGCATCTGCGTTAGCGTAGAGATCATCGGGCATAAAGCTAAACGTCTTACGGGTGTCGGTAAAACGGGGGGCCCAATAATAGCCGCGCTCACTTGGGTCTGGCTCATAGGGGTGGTCAAAATAGAGGTGTGTGGCTTGGTTATAGATAACCCCATAGCCATTGTTGGCGAGATTATAGGCGCGATCGGCAACGCCCCACTCCCAGATATTTTGCCACGCATTGCCATAGACGTGCTCATTGGCAAGTTGTGCGCGTGGATAGACCTTGTTGTTGTGCATGAGGCCATCTTCCCAACCACCGAGATCGAGCTGATGACGTTGGGTAATGTGCGAAATACGTTCGACAAAGTACTGACTCAGATCGTCAACACTGTTCACACCTGCATTGTTGTCTGCAATAAAGGTCTGACAGACGGGTGACTCTTTCCAAGCACCGGCAATTTCATCACCACCAAAGTGGAATGTATCGAGCGGCTGTATGTCTCGATGCGCATCGACGAGCGCCGCAACCACTGTATCGACGAAGCGATAACTGGATTCCATACAAACATTCATCGCATTGTCTGTGAACATTTGCACAGAAAGGTATTGCGTGTCGTCTTCAAAGTCCGTGAGCAAATATTCTTTCGCTTTGGCTTCATCACCTTGTGCCATGTACTTGTGGTAACGCGCTTCCATCGCTTTAATGGCCGCGTGCGCGTGACCTGGCATATCTACTTCTGGAATGACGGTGATATTGAGTGCCTCTGCCTTACGCAGAATCGCTTGATAATCTTCCGTAGTGTAATACCCATTGGATGCTTCGGTGCCGTCAGGCCCTGCGCCTAAGAAGGGCAACACGCAGCGGGTTTCTGACAAGTCATGACAGCGTTTGCTACCGATGTCTGCCAGTTCTGGTAGGGCTGGGATCTCAATACGCCACGCTTCATCATCACTGAGACGTAAATGGAGCTTGTTGAGTTTCAGTGCGGACATTTGGTCGAGTAACTTTAAGATCGCCTCTTTGCTGCGGAAGTTTCGCGCCGCATCTACAGACAGGCCACGGTAAGCAAAGCGCGGTGCATCGGTTAGCGTCACCGCCTTGAGTGTCTCGCCGGTTTTAAGTTGTAGCAGGCTTTGTGCAGCGTACAGGGCACCCGCTTGATCAGGGGCGTCGATGTCAATACGTTGCTGCTCAGGTTGCACATCTAGGCGATAAGCTTCGTGCCACTGGTCGCTTCCATTAAGGGTGACTTTTCCCCACCCCACATGAATAACTTTTTGATTAGTAGGTGCCCAGTCGGTGGCTGAAATGCCAAGCTGATCGGCAAGCCATTGAGCTTGTGCTTGATAGCCGTTGTCGTAGACCACGGTCCACTCGCTATCGAGGGTGATATGGCCATTTTTCTCAATGCGACTGGCAGGTGTGGGAAGCACGTGTCCTTGGGTATCCACCAACGACAAATCGGCATTGCGTACATAGCGCTGTTCGGCCGTGAACGGGTCATAATGGTCGGTGAGTGCACCGCCGTAACGTTTCCACTGTGCGGGAGCGTCAAAGTCACCGACAAAGGTGAGCTCATCATCCGGTTTGGTGGGCACTTGGCCATTTTTGTGGTTACTGGTGCTGGTAATCAATGCGGTATGCGTGCCAGCTTCATCGTCGGAGGCTAAATACCAATTCGGCATAATATCGGATTTAGCGACTTGCCAGTCAGAGGCATTAAAGCCAACCACTAACTGATCACCGGGAGCAAGCGGAACAAAGCTATCTGTGGGTTCGAGTTTGAAGAGATCCCCATTGACGTGTGAGACTTTAAGTTGATCGGTGTCGATCGACTTGATCATGCGAATGTGGCTGAAATAAATCGCCCAGCCCGTTTTAGGCAGTGTCTGAGTACTTTGGTTGGTAAAGGCGACGTTGCCCGTAAAAGAACGCCAGTCATCTTGCGTATTATCAATGACTTGGTATTGCACATCGAGGCCGTTTCCGAGTGCATCAAGCTGCGATGCAGGCATCGCCCAAGCGGTGCTAGATAATGAAGCGCCGATAAGGAGACCCAGTACGGTAGGTTTGAGCATGCTATCCTCCAAACTTATTTTTTATTGTGAAAATAGTTAATGGGACAGTAGGGGATAGCAATCAAGAAGCCTAGCAATCTTGTCGATTAAAGTGCATTTCTGTCTAAGGACTCAAACTTAATGGTCCGTTTAAGCCTGTGTTTGCACTCAAGGCGCGAGGACGATCGCAGCGAGAGAGTACTCTGTCGCTGCGATACAAATTAACGGGGGACTAAACAGCCTAATGCCAACTGACTATCGACTAACTTGATACCTATATCCAGCATCTCGTCACAGGCGGTGGCGACTGTTTGTGGGTGAATACCACGACACGCGGCAAGGTTCACAATCACGTCAAACTGACCGCGCTTTTTCAGCTGGATGGCAGTGGTTTTGACGCAATAATCGGTTGCCAAACCACCGACAATGACGGTTTCTACCTCTTGGCTGTGCAGCCATTCAATCAAGCCGGTGCTGAGCTTCTCTTCAATATCATGAAAGCACGCACCATAGGGATGTAAGTCGGGTTCGACCCCTTTCCAAACCACATAGTCGTATTCGGTGACAGGAGGTAAGTCGTCAATGGTTTCGAACCCTTTGGTGCCGGGAACCGCGTGTTTGACCCAGGTGAGATCCGCGTTTTTATACGAAAGCGGTTGGAGCATATCGGCAGCATCGTCAACCACCCAAACCGCGTTAGCCGGATGGGCGTCCTTGGTGAGGACACGCACATCTGCGAGCGCGGCTTGGGCATTCAATGCCGCTCCTAATTGATTTCCCTCGGGTACCGGTAACTCGTCTGGGCAGTCGGGTGTAAAGGTACGTTGAGGGTCCACATCAATAGCAGCGATTCTGGCGATACGCATGGCCTGCTCCTTTTATAGAATTTGATTGAGCAAGTGATCGGCGCGCACGCGTTTTATCCGCTTTAACAGCCGCTTTACCGGTAACGGATAATCTTCCATCTTATCGATATGTTTGTAGCTACCGACCAAGCGCGTGTGCTCGAGGATCTTATCCACTTCTTGCTGTTTTTGCGCTTCGAGGCGTTGATGCTTATCGTGGATAAGAATGGCGTTTTCTAAATCTAACTTCCACGCGCGTGGGTTGAGATTATTCCCCGTCAGCAACATGTACTGGCGATCGACCCAAATGCCCTTGAGGTGGAAGCTGTTGTCGTCATGCTTCCAAATATGAATGTTCAACTGGCGTTTGGCGATGGCGGCTTCATTGCGGCGCGCAAAGTTACGCAAGTTCACTTCATAAAGATAGGGCAACGCTGAGATAGTCTTAAACGGCGCCTCTGGGGGAGAGTAAAAATCGTTCGCGGTTTTATCACCGACAATAATGCTGACGGTAACGCCTCGGCGCAGCGCGCGACGGATTTCTCGGACCACGCTACGGGGAGGATTAAAGTAGGGGGTACAAATCACCAACTCTTGATGCGCGCTGGCAATCAAATGACAGATATAGCGGTTGAGTTTGTTCTTACGTTTACCCAGCCCGACCATCGGTGTTAATCCAACCTGATGCTCACTAATCGGCTCATCGTCATAGCGATAGCTTGCGCGTTGTAGCTGGCCGCGAAACTCACGAATACTGGGCTTAAGCGCTTTACTATTTGGCCGGTCTGGCGAGGCGAGACAATTAACGGCACTGTCGGCGGTGAGCGTGTTGACGATAAAGTCTGCCATGGTATCGGCGAGCTTTTTATTGGCCAGCACATGATAGCGGTCATAGCGGTATCGGTCGTGCTGCGCGAGATAGACATCATTGAGGCTGGCGCCGCTATAAAGTACTTTGTCATCAAAGACAAAGCCTTTGAGATGCAAGACTCCAAAGACCTCGCGATTTCGCACGGGGACGCCCAAGACTTCAATCTTGTGGGTGTAGCGCTCGGCATAGGCACGATACAGAGCCGCATTGCCGTCCGATTGTTCGGCGCCAATTAGGCCGCGTTGTGCACGGTGCCAATCAACCAGTACTTTGATGTCGAGCTCGGGGTTAGCTTGTTTCGCCTCATACAAAGCGTCGAGTACGCTACGTCCGGCCTCATCATCTTGTAGATACAGGGCAACCAGATAGATACGTGATTTGGCGTTTTTAATTTCGCTAAGCAGCCGTTCTCTAAAAGAAACTGCGTCTAATAACGTTTCGAGATGTTCTGGCTGGTGCGCAATGGTGGGCAGGCGATCAATTAGCTGCCGATTTGCGTTAGCTGAATCCATTGTTACCTCATGTTGTTCGACGGCCAGAGTCGAGCGGTTTGATGCTAAACCCTGAATTGTACCAGAAATCGTGGCAAGCAACGGATCTCTGATCCTAGGCTTTGCCATTATCATCACGCTTTCCCCTGATACGCCATCGCAACTAAGTCTTTGCCGGCGTGACAATAACTGTCAAATCGGGTAGCGAGATCCTCGGGTAGCGCCTCGCGTTCGACCACATCAAAACCGTGGCGCGCGTAAAGCCCAGTGAGATGGCGAAAGGCAAGGCAGAAACACGGCTTTGCCGCGATCGTCTCTTGGACGTCGGTCAGTAAGCGATCGCTCAACCCCGTCCCTCGTAGCGCTGGGCTAATGAGCATGCCGGTTAATAGTTGATAGGTTGGCCGTTGCTGAAAACGTACAGCGCCACACAAGCCATTTGGCCCATCAATCACCCAAATTACTTCATCTTTTTTGGGTTTGCCCGGTGGGTAGTGAGTTTTATAAAGCCGAGCCACCAATGGAAAACGCAATGGCTCCAGCGGGTGAATACGATAATTATCCATAGTCCAATAGGTGCGCAATACGAGCAGGACAGGTAGTATACCTATCACTGAGTTTCCTGACAGCGTAATGCATTCATGAAGTGGTTATCTGATGTGTCTTTGACACCCCATCATACATTTGGTTTACCGGCACGCGCTCATGCGGTGGTTGAAGCGCATAGCATTGCTGACTTATGCGCCATTTGGCAGCATCCAGACTATGCAAGCTTACCCAAGTTGATCGTTGGGGAAGGCAGTAATCTGCTGTTTTGTGAGGATTACGCGGGTGTGGTGGTGCTAAACCGCTTGTCTGGTCTTGAGGTAGAGGAAACGCCGCACGACTATCTTCTGCATGTGGGCGCCGGCCAGTCTTGGCACCAACTGGTTGCTTGGACGATTGAGCAAGGCATGCCCGGACTGGAAAATCTTGCCCTTATTCCGGGATGTGTGGGCGCGGCCCCGATTCAAAATATTGGCGCTTATGGCGTCGAGTTTTGCGAACGTTGCGACTATGTCGATATCATTAATCCTCGCACTCAAGAAACGCGCCGCTTGACGCGAGAAGCCTGCCAATTTGGGTATCGTGACTCCATTTTTAAAACGGAGGCGATGACGGGGTGGGTGATCACGCAAGTGGGATTTCGATTAGCGAAAGCGTGGCAGCCAGTGCTCAAATATGGAGCGTTAGCCGATCTCAACGGTGAGCAGGTGTCCGCGCAAACTATTTTTGATGCAGTGTGTGCGATTCGCCAAGCTAAGCTTCCCGATCCACGGGAATGCGGTAATGCAGGGAGCTTCTTTAAAAACCCAGTGGTGGATGCACAGCATGCACAAACCTTGCAAACTCGTTATCCCGATATGCCCATGTACCCGGCTGGTGAGGGCAAAGCGAAGCTTGCAGCTGGCTGGTTAATTGACCAATGTGGCTTAAAAGGAGCGAGACAAGGCGGTGCGCGTGTCCATCCTAAGCAAGCATTAGTGCTGACTAACATTGATCATGCCACTAGCCAAGACGTCGTCCAACTCGCAAAACGCGTGGTCGATGACGTACAGGCGCGGTTTGGTGTCACCTTACACCATGAGGTGCGCTTTATGGGCGCACAGGGTGAAACCACCTTGGAGGCGCAATGAGCCGTACACATAGCGCAAGGTTAGCCCTTATCGGCCGTTTATCCGACGGTGAATTCCACTCAGGCGAAATGCTAGGAGACGCGTTGGGCATGAGCCGGGCGGCTATCAGCAAACACATTAAAGTGTTGCAGTCATGGGGGCTAGATATTTACCGTGTGCAAGGTAAAGGCTATTGCTTATCGCAACCGATTGAGTTGCTCGATGAAGCTTGGCTAAGTGATCACACTGATGTGCCTGCCTTATCCGTTATCCCAGTCATTGACTCTACCAACCAGTATTTGATGGAACGTGTTGGACAACTAACGTCAGGTAGTGTGTGTTTGGCTGAGTATCAACAGCAAGGACGCGGTCGGCGAGGGCGTGTGTGGCAATCACCGTTCGGGAGCAATCTGTATCTATCGATGTATTGGCGCCTGGATGCGGGACCAGCGGCTGCGATGGGGTTGAGCCTTGTGGTGGGTGTGGCGATGACTAAGGCGTTGCATGAACTGGGCGCGCCCGGTGTGAAAGTAAAATGGCCGAACGATCTCTATTATCAAGATAAAAAGCTTGCGGGCATCTTAGTGGAAATGACGGGGCAAACCGGTGATGCGGCACATCTTGTGATTGGGATGGGGCTGAATATTGGTATGGGACCGCACGTCAGCGAGCATATTGATCAGCCGTGGGCGCGATTGGCCGATGCGTGTCAGCCGATGCCATCACGTAACGTGCTTGCCAGTGTATTGATAAGCCGTTTACAAGAAGCTTTGCTCGATTATGAAAAAACCGGCTTAGCGGGGATCATGGATGATTGGCAGCAATTAGATAATTTCAAAGAGCGTCCCGTGAAACTCTTGATGGGGGATCGCGAAGTTCGCGGCATTGAGCGTGGGATTGATGAGCATGGTGCGTTGTTACTGGACGTGGATGGCGTCATCACACCCTATTTAGGGGGAGAAATTTCACTAAGGCGTGATGACTAACCGTTATTTACGTACGCGTATGCGCTGGACTGAATGATTAGCGCCTTTCTCTAAGATCAAGCTGGCTCTCTCTCGGGTAGGAAGAATGTTTTCCATTAAGTTCCGCCCGTTGATTTCATCCCAAATACTCGCGGCGGTATCTTTGGCCTCGGCAACCGATAGACGCGTGTAGTGATGAAAATACGCATCCGGGTCTAAAAAGGCGCCGCGACGGAATTTCATAAATCGCTCGATATACCAGTGTTTGAGCAATGCCGGTTCGGCGTCAACATAAATAGAGAAGTCGAGAAAATCTGAAATAAACACATGATGAGGATCATGTGGGTAATCCATCCCACTCTGTAGAACATTCAATCCCTCTAGGATCAAAATATCGGGCTTTTCGACTTTCTGCACTTCACCAGTGATGTCATACACCAAATGTGAGTATATCGGCGCTTCCACACAGGCTTTACCGGATTTTACATCTGCCACAAACTCCACCAATTTGCGCATGTTATATGATTGAGGAAAGCCTTTGCGTTTCATCAATCCACGCGCTTCCAACTCCGCGTTGGAATACAAAAAACCGTCGGTAGTCACTAAGGCTACCTTGGGGTGATCGGGCCAGCGAGTCAGTAGGGTTTTTAATAAACGTGCAGTGGTACTTTTACCGACCGCGACACTGCCTGCAATCCCAATAATGTAGGGGACATGATTGGAGGCAGGCTGGGTCAAAAACTCGTCGAGCACCTCAGTGCGACTCTTGCGCGACTTGATATACAGGTTGAGTAGTCGTGACAGAGGCAAGTAAACATCTCTCACCTCATCCATTGAGAGGTGCTCGTTTAGCCCTCGCAGGCGTTCAATGTCGTCTTCGGTGAGCGTCATGGGCACTGCATCCCTCAGTTCAGCCCATTGTTGACGGTCGAACGACAAATAAGGCGTTAGCGTTGCGTTCATGGTCCGTTTGCCTTAAGCCAATAAAGAGGTGGACGATACCGCAATCTGCGTATCAGGAAAAGTAGTGGTCCGCGTTGTTGTTATTTAGGATTGGCTATTTTAGCAACAATTAAGCCCTAAATTGTGCAACAGGCGAAAAAATCACCTGTTTTTTTGATTTTTCCTATTGCAAGGCCCCATTTCATCGCATAGAATGCGCAGCACTTGTCGCCGGCTTAGCTCAGTTGGTAGAGCAACTGACTTGTAATCAGTAGGTCGCCAGTTCGATTCCGGCAGCCGGCACCAAAATTAGGTGGGATTCCCGAGCGGTCAAAGGGATCAGACTGTAAATCTGACGGCTCAGCCTTCGAAGGTTCGAATCCTTCTCCCACCACCATTTTCAAATTGTTTGAATAGCTCTACGAGAAACGATTGCGGGCATCGTATAATGGCTATTACCTCAGCCTTCCAAGCTGATGATGCGGGTTCGATTCCCGCTGCCCGCTCCACTCTTTTTAGAGTGCTGATATAGCTCAGTCGGTAGAGCGCACCCTTGGTAAGGGTGAGGTCGGCAGTTCAAATCTGCCTATCAGCACCATCCTCTCCAAGGTAACTTCAAGCCGTTTGATATATACTCAACAAACCTAATTGTTGGTTGTGTGGTCGTAATGCCACCGAAATACCGTGCTTAGAGGGACTGTCATGTCTAAAGAAAAATTTGAACGTACGAAACCGCACGTTAACGTTGGTACTATCGGCCACGTTGACCAYGGTAAAACTACTCTGACTGCCGCTATCTGTACTGTACTTGCAAAAGTACACGGTGGTGCAGCGCGTGACTTCGCATCAATCGATAACGCACCAGAAGAGCGTGAGCGTGGTATCACCATCGCGACTTCGCACGTAGAATACGATACGCCAACTCGCCACTACGCGCACGTTGACTGCCCAGGGCACGCCGACTACG
>NZ_MUFM01000056.1:0-9562 GCF_001996125.1 Salinivibrio sp. PR932
TTATATATCAACATCAAAACGCTGTAACTAAGAAACCTACACAAGATAGAACTAATATTTTTGTTAACAAAAACAAAATACACAACTAGCTGTTTTTAAATGAATTTTTATTTCAACCTATATTAAAAACCTCCTTAAGTGATTGATTATTGATTTTTTTATTATCGATAAATATCTCATTGACCTGAGTCAATATTGGTCGCTGATCGATCTTATTTTCTAGTGACACTTCCCCACTAATCCATACAGAATGAACCGCACATTGCTCATTTCCAACCACAAAGCGACACTGGTCAGAATCTAATGCTTTAATGAGAGAAGCATGAAATGGGCGGGTACATCTTTCCATGCTCGGCCAATGAAATAGTGCGATCTTTTGATCGGCGACCAGCGCCTGATTAAGTTTTTCAACCCAGCCCGGTCTCTCTGGCGTAACGAGAGAAAAATCCGCGACAAGCAGCACATCAAAGGTGTGATCATTCTCTCGGCCTCTCAACATCGTTTGTGGGATCAACGTATCGGCTCTTGAGAGAGACTCGGGTTGTACGTCACGCACCAACCCTCTTACTTGGTGATAAACGGCCCGCAAGCCAAAATACACACTTCGTACATGCGAGATAGATTGACGTGTCAGTGACGAAGCTTGATCCAGTGCAAACGCCAATGGAACATCCGGCAAGATCTTAGCCACCGCATGCTGACCATAAAAGGCAGTCACACGCTTGATTAAATCCGTATCCGCAGCACAGCGAACCGGATCCCACATGCCAACCTCAGCCAAAACCTGCTGACGGAACAAAAACGATGAGTGACTATAGTGAATAAGCTTTTCACTTGGACGCCAATTTTGGGTCACGCGCAACTGCGCATCTACCCGCACCCAATGAGTGCAGACTCCCATCACGTCTGCATGGGCAAGCAAATACGTCATTTGTTGGGCGATTTTCTCAGGGTGCGACCAGTCATCTGCATCATGGGTGGTAATAAAATCCCCTCGAGCAGCCTTGGCACCTGCATTCCGCGCCGCATAGGCACCTTGGTTAGAAGGCTGACGCAACAATTCAATACGTGCATCCCGTGCTTGCCAAGCCTTCACCTTAGCGACCGTATTATCATCCGAGGCATCATCGATAACCAATATCTGCAGAGATTGCCACCGTTGGGCAACCAAGGATGAAAGGGCAATATCAATGCTATCTTCCGCATTATAAACGGGGATAATCACCGTCACTAACGGGCCCTCGACCGGTGTTGTCGGTGAGGTCGTCACATTGCGGAGCAGTAGACAATCATCGCTATTGAATGTTTTGATGGGCGCAAACTCATGGCGTTCAAAGACGTGATTAAGCATGGATAAACGTTGCTGATCCTCACTGTGAGCATTCGCCCACGCCAACATAAAATCAGCGTCTTGCTGCCATTGCGCTGAAAATGGCGCCAATACGTCGTGCATTGCTGCCACCCCATCACAACGATAGTGCGCGAAGGCATGTAACAGTATCGCCGCTTTTCGCTCATGGTAGTCGTCTGCAAGCGGCAACAAGGATGCTGAGTATGTGCGATAGGCACACCACTGTTGATGGAAAAAAGCCCATCGCGCCAACTCGTAGTAACTGTAAAAAGCCAACCGCCTCGACGTCGTTGAAGGCTTTGCCCAACTCGTCAACTGAGCGAGTGCAGTCTGCGAAAAGCCTCCCCAAAGCGCATCTCTGACCTGTTTAAGCTGATACGTTTCTTCCCACTGCTGTTGGTTAACCAATCGCCCTTCATGGCAGCCGTGGTAACTATAGTGCAACAACGGATTGATACCGGCCTGCGCAACATCTGGATACATCGCCAAGTAAAACTGAGATGAAAACGTCGGCCCGGGGTCGGCTCCCTGTGTGGCATGCTCTATATAGTGTTCAGCACAGGCCTTATCGCTTAAATCACAAGGTAGCTGCTGCGCCTTTTTGTACCAACTGAGATCAAAATAAGGAGAACCAAGCACTGTGGTAAGCGCTGCATCAAAGGTATCCGAACGCGCCACACTAGACGACGCCATCCCAGACGACGAACCAAAAAAAAGCGCCAAGCGATGCTTGGCGCGTACAAGAAAAGAACGACTCATAACAATACATCAACCATGAGTAAGACAACGTTTTAGCCAGCGTTTAGCGCGCTGTTGATAACTCGTCGATGAAAGCGGCTCGCCATTTGACACTGTCAGTTGCACACTCGCGATAGGCACACAGTGCGCATCGGTCTGTAACGACAACTGCACAGGCGCATCGCTTTGTTCATCTAACTGATATCTCACACTAAAGCCGCACGGCGATTGCTGCCAATACGCTGACGGATAGTTTTTATCCGGGAACAAGGTCGCGAGTACATCTTTTCGCTCGCGTGCAAACGCAAAGGTTTCACGTTTTGTTCCTTGGCTGACCACTAACTGCAATGGGCTTTCCGTTTCATCCAGCCAACCGGCCCAGCCGGACAGCCGCAATGTATTCTCTTCAACAATGAGCTGATTATTCACGGGCGAGTCTAAATGAAAACACACACGATCACGCCATTGTTCAGGCAACTGGCGCGTTACGCGTACACACTTTGCCTGCTCACTCAGCGAGTTTTTTGCCAAATGCTTGGCATACGCACTGGCACGTTCGGGAGTACGAGCTGGCACCCCCAATGCGTGCGCCTGTGGCCACTGCAGTTCTACCGGAAAATAGCCGCTATCAAAAAATGCCTGAGCAATGTCTGCGCGATACGACTCAGGAACAAAGGAGTCCAACGCAACGTCTGTAAAACCGGCTTGCTCTCTCCACATCGCCACAAGCTCTTGATGCAAACCTTGCTCGAAGATCTTTTTCGTCACTTTATCAATTGTTGCCGAGGTGTAGAGCTCATCAACAATCGCTTGTATGGCGGGGCTGCATGCAAGCTGGCGTTGTTTAATACGGTAATAGCATTGATCGCCCGATAACGTCTTAATGTCGGTTTGCTCAAATAAACGCCGTGCGATGGTGCTTTTACCCGTGCCCGGTTTATCCATCAGCAAATACGCATAAGGGCGGCATTTTCGTACATGCACCACATAACGTTGTAATGGATCACCGGCTTGCTTGACGCTATGACCGACCACTTTCCACGCATAGTCTTTAAGCATGCTGCCAAGCTTCACTCGGGTAGGAAATAAACGCTCATCGATCGCGCGTTTTACCGGTATAAACGCATCCTTATTTCCGGGAGCAATACTAATTTCAAGCACCAAAACCCCTTGGGGGTCAAGCTGTTGCATTATTTGATGGATCAAAGCTTCTTGATCGTCTGCATAATGTAACGCAGACAAAAAGGTGATCACATCGAAAGGACCTTCGGGCAATGTTTGCCAAGACTGGCACAAGAATTTTCCCTCAGGAAACCGCAACGATGCCCTTCCAATCGCTTCTTGTGATTGATCGATCCCTATCACACTTTTTGCGCCTTCAAAAAGCGCATAACCACAAAAAAAACCTTCATTACACCCGACATCTAAAAATCGTTTCGCGTGTAAATCAGGTAATCGAAGCGCGGCTAACTTGTCTAATGATTTAGACCCTCCCTTAACACCGGGAAAGGTTTGATACTGCATAGAATTAACACTATGTTGGGGCGCAACTTTCGTTGCACGTTAATCGAACACGGCAACAGCCCAATAAGCTAAAGCAAATGATGGTGCGCCCCAAACCCAGGCAGCGCACCATACTGATCAGCTAGGCTGTTTCTGCTTCTGTTTCTGGTGCACCTTGTGCCACCTTCACGGTCGGCTGCTGTGAGATAGGCGTATTATGATCTTTTTTATACACCTGCTCAAAACAGTAGTTTGTGGCATCAATATACCCTTCAACACTACCACAATCAAAACGCTCACCTTTAAATTTGTAAGCCAGCACACACCCTGCTTGAGCCTGCTTGAGCAGCGCATCGGTAATTTGAATTTCGCCGCCCTTGCCTGGCTCGGTTTGCTCAATTAATTCAAAAATATCAGGGGTAAGTATATAACGGCCAATAATAGCGAGGTTACTCGGCGCCGTGCCGGGCTCTGGTTTTTCAACCATATCATCAACCCGGAACAAATCATCTTTAATCGCTTGCCCTGAAATCACACCATATTTATGCGCTTGGTCCTCTGGCACCTCTTGTACCGCCACAATGGTGCAACGGAACTGGTTATACAAGGCCACCATTTGTGCTAATACGCCTTGTTGCTCATTCACGCACAAATCATCGGCTAACACGACTGCAAAAGGTTCATCACCAATCAAAGGACGGCCAGTCAAAATGGCATGGCCAAGGCCTTTCATTTCACGTTGACGAATAAAGGTAAAATTCGCGGAGTCAATCAAACCACGAATATCATCTAGCAGGGCCTCTTTACTGGTGCCTTGAATTTGATGTTCTAACTCATAGTTCTTATCAAAATGGTCCATCAACGCCTGTTTGCCACGGCCAGTAACCACACACATATCGTTCATACCGGCTTGAATGGCTTCATCTACGCCATACTCAATCAACGGCTTGTTCACCACCGGCATCATTTCTTTTGGCATAGATTTTGTTGCCGGTAAAAAGCGCGTGCCATAACCAGCGGCAGGGAACAAACATTTTTTAATCATGAAAGGACTCTCCTAGAACTGACAATTATTTTACAATTTAATATTTAGGCTAAAGACCATATTATCGATGAGTAACTCTTTCTTTTTGAGCGTGCCAATTGAGCAAAGTCTCTAAGCTAGGGTTTTCTAGCCACTTACGACACGCTTCACTTAATCTCGGCCGATAACTTTGGGGAAGGGAAGGCCACATTTCATTCAACGAGTCTAAGCTGCCCAAGGATAAATGATCCTGAAAATAAGCTTGCTGTCGCTCAATATCATGACACCGTTGAGCCTCACTTCGCTGCAAGGTTGCAGCTAGTTGTGCTACTAAATCTGATTCCGTAACCGGAACTACCACCTTGGCTGCAGCTAAAAACTCAGTGGCTGGTGTAACTTGCGCCAATACACTAATACCTAAGCCTATCGCATCCACCATTTTTGCTGGCAACTGGTATTCAGCCACCATACTGTCACTCGATTGCATCAATACACAAACATCGGCTGCAGCTAACACATCGGGCAAGGAAAAATAATCTTGGTTAGCTAAAAAGCGATACTCAACGTCTTTAATAGACAACAACTCTTGCTTTAAAGTTGGATCATCAAACTCGCCGACAATCATAAAAACCACGTCGCTCCGCTGCAATTGAGCAATCGCTCGTGCAGTCTCTAGTAGGCCTTTATGGCGTCTTGGTGTACCGCAAAACATAACCACTTTTTGCTCAGCCGCTACATTAAGAGCCTTTCGGCTGCGCTGATAACGTTGAGGGTTATAATAGAACTTTTTTTCATCACGTACATGAGGCAGTAAATGACCGCCATATCGTGCTTGTAGTGCTGGATTAGAAACACTGATCACAGGCCAACGCAAACACTCTGCAACTGATAAACGAGTCCATCGGCCGTTGTGAAGATTCTTTAACTCAGGTAACGAAATACCTTGCCTTTGTAGGGCATCCCACCCTTCTGTCTCAGTTGATTGAGAAAAGCCTAACTCCTCATCATCAATATCAACCACAATGTCAGCACCCCAAATCCACTCATATAAGCAACCTAAAACTAAGTTGGGTAACCGTGGCTTAGAAAGATGTACTCTCTGATAGGGATGATGTAATACAAACTCAATCGCTTGCTCTATAAAATGGTTTTCCTCGCTCACTTGGAACGTATGCAAGGAAAAAGGTAGATTGCTGATGGGCGGCCACAACGTGCCGCCCCAACGTATAAACAAACAACCTATAATATCTACCGGCTGACCTTGAGTAGCGTAAGCCTCGGCTAAAGTCACCGCCCGCCCAGCAGGGTTATGAGATAGCTCCCAGCTACATACAGCTACCTTATTATCGTCTAATCGCAATTGAGGCACACGTTGTAAGCAATAGGCAAGATTAAACAATACCGACGAACATAATATGTCAGGGCAAAGTGGCAAATAGTCGATATAATGTTGAGCTGCAGACTGCCAATGCTGTGCTCTCATATCATCATTAGCCTTAACCAAAAGGTTAGCGTTTATCATAGGTAATACTTAATTCTCGGAACAAGCCAGCACCGAAACTGGCTTGGTAGCAAAGAGAAGCTCAATCGCTACCAAATAGATCACGTGTATACACTTTATCGGCAACGTCTTCTAGCACCGAGTCAAAGCGGTTAGAGACAATCACATCGGCCAATTGTTTAAACTCGTTGAGATCGGTCATTACCCGGCTATTAAAGAAGTGCTCTTCTTTGAGCTCTGGCTCATACACCACCACTTCAATCCCTTTGGCTTTAACACGTTTCATAATGCCTTGAATCGCCGATGCGCGGAAATTATCCGACCCAGATTTCATCACCAAACGGTAAATACCGACCACTTTCGGCTCTCGCGCGACAATTGAATCGGCAACAAAGTCTTTGCGCGTCCGATTTGCTTCAACAATCGCTTGAATCAGATTGTTAGGCACATCTTGGTAATTAGCCAATAGTTGCTTGGTATCTTTAGGTAAGCAATAGCCACCGTAACCAAAACTCGGGTTGTTATAATGGTTGCCAATACGTGGGTCTAAACCAACGCCTTGGATTATTTGCTTGGCATCTAGACCATGCGTTGCGGCATACGTATCTAGCTCGTTGAAGTACGCCACGCGCATCGCTAGGTAGGTGTTCGAAAATAGCTTAATTGCTTCTGCTTCAGTGCTGTCTGTAAATAGCACTTCCACGTCTTGTTTAATCGCGCCCTCTTTTAACAAGCTAGCGAATCGCTCCGCACGCTCGCTGCGTTCACCGACAATAATGCGCGATGGATGGAGGTTATCGTACAGCGCTTTCCCTTCGCGTAAAAACTCTGGCGAGAAGATAATATTCTCAGTGGCAAACTTTTTACGCACCGCCGCAGTGTAACCCACTGGCACCGTTGATTTAATAACCATTACGGTATCAGGGTTAATCGCCAACACATCTTGAATCACCGCCTCAACCGAGCTGGTGTTAAAGTAGTTGGTTTTCGGATCATAATCGGTCGGCGTGGAAATAATGACAAACTGAGCATCTTGATACGCTTCTTGTTTATCCAGCGTGGCGCGAAAATCTAATGCTTTGTGCGCTAAAAAGTCACTAATTTCTTTATCTTCAATCGGTGACATTTTGTCGTTTAACAAATCGACTTTACGGGCATCAATATCCAACGCCATTACTTGATGATGCTGAGCCAATAGCATCGCATTTGATAAGCCAACATAACCAGTGCCAGCGACCGCTATCTTACACTTACTCATAACTTTTATAAACATACCTTCCATAAACCAAAATATATATTTTGCTTAGACAAAAACCTAAACTTCAAACAAAAAAATCTGTAACTAATGCGGAAGAATAGTCATTATAAAATGATAAACCACGAACTAACCCACAGTTAAGAAACCTTATCATTTGGATATTCAGTTATACGAAGCATCGTTAAGGCAATACTGAGACAGCTCATAACTGTCTTAACCTCAACCACATTTCTATAAATACCTTTTCTAACAAAACAAACCACTTTTTCAACATCAAATATTCTAGATATTTCAGTTTTACTATAGGCTTCTTTTAAATATTTTTCTATCTTTACTTTTTCTTTCTCGACAAAATCCCACTGCCAAGACTGTATTGAGCGAGGAGACGCACCCGATTTAAATTGTTTTTGTTGTTTGAGTCCATAATGATCTACCAACAAACTAGACCAACTGTCATTTAAAAAGGGCAGTTCTAATAGATTGGGGGCAGCAACCTTCATCATATTAAAGTGCGTTGTCTCTGCATTTCTAAATAATGGACTAAGGCTGAAAGTTTGGCGAGCAATATGGGTGCTAAGTAATGGCATCAGCTTGACGCGCCCTGGGACTTGCTGCGCAAGCAAACCATTCCAATGAGTCAGGCGATTTTCTATATAAAATTTTTCTGGCAGTATATCCAATCTATAATGTGCGTTTTTATCGATCCAATTAGATATAGATTCTACTTGAAAGTTTCGCATCTCTGGAGTCAGTATTCCAAGCGGATCTATCTTTTGGTGATAATTAATCCATCTATTCAATAAATCTGTTTTGTTGTCATTGATAAACTCTAAATTTTTAAACTGCTTTGCATGGCCACCTGGGCCTCTATATAACTCTCCTCCAAAACCTGTAATATCATAAGATAGCCCAGAAACACTACCTGATACACCGTCCCACAAACAAAGACCTCCAGCAAACCTAGTATTAGACTGAATGAGCATTCGCCATATTTTGTCGCTCTCTTTTCGAGCATCTTGAGTTTGCGAAGGATAAATAGCTTTATGCTTAACACCAGCTACTTTTGCAACATTTTTAGCACATTCGATTTCTGGGCTATTAAGAGGACCTTTAGTAAAAGTTGTTATCACATCTTTTAACCCCGCATAAAGCGCTATTGATAATATCAACCTAGAATCTTTACCTCCAGTCAAGGATAGCCTAATACTTTCATCCTTGGCACAAAAATTTGCCAAATTTTCGGCGGCCACATCAACAAGGCTTTTCCAGTCTACGTCATCAGGGTGTTTAAATCCGTCTGTAGAGTCTCCAATTGGCCAAATTGTATTATTAAATCTTTCACATTCGCCTTTACTAGAAGACCCCAGCATAGCTGAATAAAAACAGCTCGGATTTATCAAGCGAATACCTGACCATACAGTCTCATCAAAGAATACATTTGAATGACCGATTAGATAACTTAAGCTAGTTAAACTCACATCAGTATTTAGTACATACTTTAGCATATGGACTGAGTTTGATAAAAAGTTCACGCCATTTTTATGTGCTTCATACAGCGGATAGGAGCCCGTGAAATCCGAAAAGCCCATAAGCCCATATTTCAAGGATATAGAAGCTAAATTGAAAGCTCCACCCAGCTTATCAAAAAGACGGTCTCTACCTTCGCTTATAAGAGCATCAAATAAATCACAGGCCCCTACCCCGTCTTTAAAAAAACTAGAGCATGGTCCATTAATTGCCATTGCCCCTTTGTTATTTATAATAAACCTTTTTTCTATTTCACCTACGGTGTCGCTAAAAACTAAAGCACCCCACTTCCCATTGGCAGATATTTTTGCTACTGTTTCTTTAACCTCAAAGTTAACATTTATACTGTTTACGGATAACTTTGAGAACAACTCTTTAACTTCATTATTTTTGCCAGAGAAAAACAAATAAGAAATCATTAAGACTCTTCTCCACTTAAATAAATTGCAAAATATGACTCAGCCATAGCCTTTACAGATGAGCTCTTCATCTCCATCTGATAATTTATCACATTCCTAACTTTTAAGATAACTTCTTCACTATTCAAGTTATAAAAACAGTCTTTTATTTTCTCTATATTATCGTTCGGAAACACCCAGCCAACATCGTTATCTTTTATTCTTGTTGATACAGTTTCAAAAGGAAGCGAGGCACATGGGA
>NZ_MUFM01000057.1:0-9952 GCF_001996125.1 Salinivibrio sp. PR932
CCCTATAGATTTCAATATAAAATCGGCTCATTATACGAATATTTTCTTTTACCTTTCTTCTCGAACCAGAACCGATCGTTGATCTGATTTTTGCACGAGAAAATAGACTAGGTGATATGCTGTAGGCTTTCACGCCATGCTTCCAACTTTTTTCCATATAGTCATCTACCGGCTCAATAAATTTCTGTGAACTATCGAAAAAAGCTTTCGCTGCGATGGGACTAATAATATAAGCCGTCGTACCGCAAGTATTACTCACATATTGCCCTAAATAATACTTGTTACATAGTTTTTTTATTTTAAGGAAGACTCTTTTTCGTGTTGCAGAGAGTTTTATATAAGAAAAATCACGTGTCTGTTCGCTGATATTAAAAAGGTCTTTAGGATGAAAATCATGTAGATCCACGTTATCTTCGATAATAACGATGGGCTTATTCTTCTCAATGCATTTTTCCCACAGTTGGCGATGACTGGCAAAACAAGCTAACTCTGCAGGTTTCAGTCGATAACCTTTGATTTTTCTCGTTTTTTGTGCATTTTCAAATTTTCTCAATGCATCCACATGCGAGTGAGAATCAATTGCATCGAAAAATTGGAATTCAATACCTCTTTGATTTAGTTGGTTTTTTATTCGCGTTCTACGCTCAGTTGATTCCCGCAAACTAACAACAAAAACCTGTACAGACTGACCAGATTCTTTATTCAGGCACATTTGTTTAATCTCATATAGCTCGTCAGCTAAACGCGTCCCTACATAGCTGCTGTGAAAAACGGGGAGGATAGCATAATCAGTGTCTTAGCTCATCATGATACGTGTTTGAATAGCTTTTATATTATTAGACAGTATATAACATACCAACAAAACGCCAATTCTTTAGGCTAAGCAAACGAGCTTAATTTTCATATATAATTGAATNATATAAAAATACTGGCGTTTCCTCCTTCTTTTAATCCTTTTGGTAGAAAAATAACACGTGATACTAAGATCTTCGTGGACGAGGAACCGCTTTATAGCTTTAACTTGGCGCGCAGTATCTGCTGGCAGTTCGGCTCGCCGTGAATCAGGTGGATTTGCTCGGGGGGAGGTTGAATGCCGTGCACAAAGCTGACTAAGTCGGTTTGGTCAGCATGGGCTGAGTAGCCCGATAAGGTATGGATTTGGGCTTGAACGCTTATGGCCGCGTTATCTATCCAAACTTGCTTTTTTCCTTGTTGAAGCTCACGCCCTAGGGTGTGTTGGGCTTGGTAGCCGGCCAGGATAACGTCCGTGCGTGGGTCAGGAAGTAACGCATGCAAATAGTTCATGATCCGCCCGCCTTGGCACATGCCGGAAGCAGCCACCACAATGGCGGGTTCTCCGGTCTGTTTGAGACGATTCACCAGCGCTTGGTGTTGGCTGTGTACATCAATGGTAATGCATTGGTCAAACGCTAACGGATGGCGGTGTTGATTCAGTTTAGCGTTGGCTTCTTTGCTCCATAGCTTTTTGAAGTGGCGGTATTGGCGCGTCACTTGTTGGGCCATGGGTGAGTCGAGAATGATAGGAAGCGCATTATCTAGCTGCTTTTGATAAATCAGCTGTTCAATATCAAAAAGCAGCTCTTGGGTACGGCCGACACTGAACGCAGGAATCAGTATCGCGCCTCCATCTTGCAATGAATGCTGAATAATCGCTTCGAGCCGCTGGGCACGCGTCGCGACGGATTGATGTGTTTTATCTCCATAAGTGGATTCGAGATAGAGAATGTCTGCGCGCGCAGGCGGTTTAGGATCGGGTAATAGTGGCGTATTGCTTGGGCCTAAATCTCCTGAGAACACCACGCGCCGCTCATCAGGCAGTTTTAACTCCACATACGCTGAACCCAAAATGTGCCCGGCAGGTTGAAGGCGCAAATACGTCGCTGACTGCCCTTTTTGCTTTGGTTTTAGCCGGTGCCAAGTATTGTAAGGAAGGTGCACCATCAACTGGTTAATGCGTTCTAGTATTCGCTGACGATCGCCAAAGCGCATGTTTAATTGCAGTTTTAATGTATCATCAATCAACAGTGGCACCAGTGCCGCCGTCGCTTCTGTGCAGTAAATGGGCCCAGAAAAACCCGACGCCAGCAACCAAGGCAACAAACCGCAGTGGTCAATATGCGCATGGGTAAGAATAAGCGCATCGATGCCCTTGCCGTTGAGGTTCACCCTCGCCTCTCGCGCTTCGTCACCTTGGTATTGGCCGCAATCAATCAACAAGCGTAAACCACTCGGTTTAATATCTAGCTGATGGCATGAGCCCGTCACCGCACGATAGCCACCATGGTGGGTGACAGTGAGGATATCGTTATCGATGGAAGTATTGGGCATAGTGACGTCCTTGGGAAAAGATTATGGAATACGGGAAAGAGCAGCCTTGTGCTCGCATCAGGGTTCTTGCTCTTTCTGTACTCTGTATTCAGTCATCGGTATTCGGGAATTGGAATACGGAATACGGAATACGGAATACGGAATACGGAAAGAGACTAGACGCTTCGCTTCTAGCCTCTAGTCTTTTATCATTTTATTCATCATCTGTTTTATCAGTGGGCTTGGGTGGCCATTGTCGTCGGTAAGAAAGTAAGTGTGTCCCCAACTTGGGTCGAATTGGTCGTTAAAGGCATCGCAGTCGGTCACCGTCACCTTGTGAGCGGGCAACACATCAAGGTTTTCTGGCCCTGTCATCCCTAGACGCCGAGTGATGGTGCGATGGCGTATATTGACCACTTTGGAAGCCGCCATGGCCAAATCGTCTGCAGCATAGTAAATGTGGACTTGTTTAGCCGCATCCAGCACCGCTCTGCCCGATTGGTGAGGCTCTAGGGCTTGATTATCAACATCCGCCGCCACCATAAAAATATGTCGGAACCATTGTGGCATGGTATCCAGCCCCGCGTGTTGATGCCAATGCTGAAAGGTACTGATTAAGGTTCGGTTTCCCATAGAATGCGCCAGTATATTCATACGTCGCTTGCAGGGGCTCGCTTGTTGTTCTGGGGCGCGACGCCATTCATCAAACATCGCCAGTAAACGACTAAAAGCCAGACCAGATGCCTTGGCCGCCAGTTGATCGTCCCAGTAATCATCAATCATGCCGAGGCGACCATCGTCATCACAAGGCCAGATTATTGGCACGACCATAATGGCGTTCGGCGCAATTCTGTCAAACTGATCCTGAAGCATGTGGGCCATGGGAAAAACATGGCGCTCCATGTGATTGTTATAGCCATGAAGTAAAAAGAGGATCTGGGTTTGGGTGGGTAAGGCTTTTAATCTCGCCATAAACGGCGCTGCGGTCAGCTCTTGATATTCACTCTGTCCCGCGCGCTGGCAAAAATACACCCATTTCGATATATCGGTGTTTTGATGATCAAAACTCAACCAACGGCCGGCCTCACTTGTCGGACCCTGTTCAGGAATACGGCTGGTGATAAATAACATAGCATCATCCACGGATTATGAACCTATGGTGAGGATACGTAAGGTCGATGGTTAAATTGTATGGTGTTGAGGGAGTTTTGCGAGGGAGAAGACGGAAAGAGAGGAAGATCCTAGGGTCCTAGGGTCATAGGGTCATAGGGTCATAGGGTCATAGGGTCATAGGGTCCTAGGTCCTAGGTCCTAGGTCCTAGGGAAAGATTATGGAATACGGAATACGGAATACGGAATACGGAATACGGAATACGGAATACGGAATACGGAAAGAGCATATCGTGCTAGCTCTGGTAGATAAAGTTCCTAGGGCCTAGGATCTTAGGTCCTAGGAACTGCTTTGCGTTTTTCCCTCAATCCGCGCCAAACAGATCACGAGTGTAGACTTTGCTTTCTACGTCTCGAATTTCGTCGACCATCCGGTTGGCAACAATCACATCCGCGCGCTGTTTAAAGCTGTCCAGATCAGTCACCACTTCGGAGTTAAAGAAGCTTTGCTCTTCAAGTACCGGTTCATAAACGATAACGTCAATCCCTTTCGCTTTAATGCGCTTCATGATTCCTTGGATCGCCGAGGCACGGAAGTTATCTGACCCTGCTTTCATTACTAAGCGGTATACGCCCACCACTTTGGGCTCGCGCTTAATAATCGCATTAGCAATAAAGTCTTTGCGGGTGGTGTTGGCATCGACAATCGCTTGAATAATGTTGTTAGGCACATCTTGATAGTTAGCCAGCAGTTGTCGGGTGTCTTTTGGCAGGCAGTAACCGCCGTAACCAAACGAGGGGTTGTTGTAGTGATCGCCAATACGTGGGTCGAGCCCAACACCTTCAATGATTTGCTTTGCATCTAAACCATGAGACTCGGCATAACTATCTAACTCATTAAAATACGCAACGCGCATCGCTAGGTAGGTATTGGAAAAAAGTTTGACCGCTTCTGCCTCGGTGGAGTGCGTAAATAGCACCGGGATATCTGTTTTGATTGCCCCTTGCTGTAGCAGGCTGGCAAAGGTGCGCGCACGATCTGAGTCTTCACCGACAATGATACGTGAAGGATAAAGATTGTCGTAGAGCGCCTTGCCTTCACGTAAGAACTCCGGCGAGAACAGGATATTATCGCAATCAAATTTTGCTTTAACACTTGCTGTGTAGCCGACCGGAACAGTGGATTTGATCACCATCACCGCATTCGGATTAACCGCCATCACATCCTGAATAACCGCCTCAACTGAGCTGGTGTTAAAGTAGTTGGTGTCGGGGTCATAATCAGTGGGAGTTGCGATCACAACAAAGTCAGCGTCTTGATAGGCCTGCTTTTTATCTAACGTCGCTATAAAATCGAGCGATTTGTCCTTGAGAAAACGCTCAATCTCCGCATCTACAATCGGTGACTGCTTGTTATTCAGCAGGTTGACCTTGTCTTCTACGATATCAAGGGCAACCACTTGGTTGTGTTGGGCCAGTAGCATGGCATTCGACAACCCAACGTAACCTGTTCCTGCAACGGCAATTTTCATTGGATTTTCCTTAAGTCATTCCCGAAAAAATGGTATCACGTGGGGGCTCTAGGGGAAAGATTACGGAATACGGAATACGGAATACGGAATACGGAATACGGAATACGGAATACGGAATACGGAATACGGAAAAAGCATACCGTGTCAGCTCCGGTAGATAAAGGTCCTAAGTCCTAGATGATAGAATACGGAAAAAGCATATCGTGCTAGCTCCGGTAGATAAAGGTCCTAAGTCCTAGATCCTAGGAGCCTAGATCCTAGGACCTAGGAGCCTAGGCCCTAGGAATTACCTAACGCGCTTATCTGACAGGAAAGGCTCTAGGTCCTAAGGATTACTCGCCGATATTTGATAGTGATCGATGATTTTTTTCTGTCGTGCCAGTTGCTCTCGCTCGTAGGTGGTGAGGAGCACCGGCAGTTGATCCACACTGAGGTCACTACTGTCAGTAATGCTTGGATTGGTATGTTCTGCCATCAACGCAGCTAAGGCTTGATCGCTTTCTGTATACATCACACTGATATCATAATGATTGAGCGTACCTGCAATCATGTTGCCAGGCAGTTCTGGTACAACTTGCTGATTAGTCGCCTCAGCGTAAATAACGTGTGTGACTGTTGTTGAGCCATTTACGGCTTGGTAGGCAATCCGTTGGATACCCGCTTGGCCGCCCGGTACTTGACCGTAGGCGGTTAAGTTGCCGCTTCCATCGATATTCACAGTTGTCTGTGATGGAACAGTGATATTACCAACCAGACTCGTACTATCTAATCCATTGCCTAGTTGTGTCCCAGACAATTGTTGCGCGGTCGATAGTTGCCACTGATCACCTGAAGCGTCCACGCTTCCTTCTGCGGTTAAAAAGTAATCTAGATTACTATTGTCTGGATCATAGCGGTAGGTGATGGTGTCGCTCGCGCTGTGAGGCAAGTTTTGCCAAATATAGGGCGTTTGCTGATAGCCAACATAGAGGGCAGCGGCGGTTAAGTCGTACTCGCTGGTACTCACTGGGGCTATCCAGTTATTGAACTCGATTAATTTATCAAGCTCCACTGTGGCATCATTAGCCAAATTAAAAAATTTATAATCTGTGATTTCACGAGGCTCTGCGATGTCAGTGATATCAGAATTAGAAGGATCACCAGCAGCTTTTTCTGCATATCCTGCGCCTAATGCGCTACTAAATGATCGACTAATTGTTTTAGCGCCAAAGTTTGACGACAGCGTTTTCTTATCTTGTGTTGTGATACCAACGCTGTACGCGTTCGAGCCATTCGAAACATCAACCCTGACGTTTGTATACTCACGTTCATTTGGCTCGGTTGCGCCTGATGTTATGCATCGATCATCATTGCTGACGCTGTCGACAGGGTAACCAAACAGTAAAGTCTGACTTAATGCGCTTTTTTGATAGGAAACAGCTGTAATCTCAGCTCCCTTGGCAAGCACAAAGGTTACGTAACCCCTTGCTGGAACCAATGATTGATTGATCGTTAGCTTGTTCGCTTCGACATCATAAGTATTTACCACATTACCTCGATCATCATGAATGAGAATCGTTCCAGTCGTGTTAATGCCACTTATTACCCGATCTTTCGTTGCGAGAATTTGTTTTCCATCTTGTTTTTCACCGTAGACAGCACAATTACTATCAGGAGACGATTTTGCATAAATAGCCGCAAATTCAAAGGTATACTTAGGATCTGGTGGAGGCGGGCCGCCACCGTCGTCGCTACCACCACCACAACCGGTAAGGGTTAACGGGATCAGAATTGCTAAAAGTTGCTTATTAAACATAATGGATACTCTTTGGGTCTTGGTGCCAATCTGACGGCAAACATTTGCCTTTCCATGCATTATCAAAAATAATGCAAGAAATACGCCAAGCATACTCCATTAACATCCACTCAAGTCATAGCTGATGTATCTAGCGGCGGGGCTTTACTCCCAAATAACACAATTGTGCCCAATCGCTAACAGCAAAAAACCGCCACTAGGGCGGTTTTTTGCAAACATTGAAGAACAAGCGTCGCTCTTCTCCATGTATTGACTCCGATTACTGAGGACGGTTGCAGCTCTCTGCAATATCAAGGCGCGCCGAAGCAACTTGTGGAGAACGGCGCACTTTATCCAAGGTGGCGAGGATATCATGCTGGCCCGCAGCACTGAGCTGCCCTAATTTCGCGCGCTCGTCAAAGTAGGTGACGTTGAGCTTGAGAGCTTCTGCCAAGTCATAAATGGAACCATGGCTCAGCAAAACGGTGATATTGCCTGTCACTTTCCCCACACTGCGGGTGACTTCGTTATAAACCGTACTCCCCGCTTGCAGCGGTTGATTATTTAGGTTTACCCCTTTGTAACTTTGCAGTTCAGGTAAATCGGATAAGGTGGCATTCTCTCCTAGTTTCTCGGCAATGGCTTGCTCCGCGGTGGTCGCTTTACGCTCGATAGGTTGCACAATCGAAGATTGTGCTGGTTGCTGAATGCTACCCATGTCACTTGCGTTTGCAGCACTACTGATTCCCATTGCAGTGATAACAATCATTACGGCTGTTTTCATGATGAACTCCTTTCTATCAATCTTGTTGCTTTCAATGGGATCAGTGGCCATAGACGCGAATTTGCGCTGCAGTCAATTGGCTGGGTACGCGATTATTGTATATATCACCAAAATCGGCGCGATTTGTATCGACAATATCAACCGTCCATTGGCCATATACGGCTTCACCTAAAAAAGCATTGGCCAACATTGGTCCACTGATATGATACGCATATCCTGGATGGTCACTGTTACCTAGCCCTTGATAGGCACCTAGAGACGTACGCGACGTAGCTAGGATTGCCTCAGTACCCGACGGAGACGTCACTTTAATCGCGATATCTGACGCGGCTGTGCTTCCTGTCAGGTCGCCGTTGCTAACGGCCGTTAAATCCGCATTTTCAATATTAAAGCCAAATTGCAGCCCTTCAATGGTAAGGTTTTTTTCAAGACGGCTTTCATCAAGCGTAAAGCGCAAGCTGGTCCCTTTTGCATCCGCATCAGGGATGCTGAGCGGCACAGATGGGGACACATCAATCCACTCACTTTCTACTAATGGCGGTAATTTGATCGGGTTCTGGGTCGCCATCTCAATCGCTTTTCCGGCATTTACACGCCCAAAACCGTACTTATTATTAAACGAGAACCCTGCTGCGTTATCGACCCATCCCAAATGAACGGGGACGGTACGCTGACTGTCTTCTCCCCCTACCAACAGTGAGATAGGCTGATCGTCAGCATCAATCTTGTCAGCGGTTGCCGCGAGAATATAACGGATTTGTCGCCACGTAAGCTGCGGATTGGCCTGTACTAACAACGCAACCACACCAGTCACATTTGGCGCAGCGGATGAGGTGCCATTGAAGGTGTTGGTGTAATTGCATGATGGATTCACGTCACGGTTAAGGTCGGTCCCCGGTGTATTAAATGGCCAAACTCGGGCATGAAAATCCTCGACGCCAAGCGCTGCTAAAAAGGCCCCGTTCGATTGTTCAAACTCATCGACCGCCGCTTGACTAGCATAACCTCGCTGACATGACATTTGATCGGTTGTCACCATAGCGGGCTCTGTCGTACCGTATTCACCGCCTGGCGCGGCAACCCAAAGACTGGAACCTGCCGTCGAATAGCTCGATTTTTTACCTGCGGTGGTCGTCGCACCCACCGTCACTGTGTAAAAGCTTGCATTAGCGGGATCCCAGTTGCTGTCATAGCAGCTAAGAACGCGTGATCGTCCAGAAACAATACCGTTTTGAGCATCATCGCAAAGTTGATTGCCTTCAGCCCAGCTTTGCGTCGATTCAAAGGCATTCCCCGCCGATTTAATATTCAGCGCCCCCAAACCTTGGCGAAGGTATTGTGTGGGATAGCGGTACATGGTTTCATCCATCGTCTCTGTCGGAATAAACGCTGGCGCTGAAATACCGTAACTGCGGTTGAACGCCGCGATGTTTTCGTTTTCGCTAATTCCCGAACCTGTCATGCCGTAGCTTGCCGCTTGGCTTGCGCTGGACTGTTCCTCAAGATAATTCATACCAATCAGATTGGCGTCAGGCGCGACCCCACGTCCACCCAAGCCGTTCCAGCCTTTTGCCGCAATTAAACCGGCGACGGATGTGCCATGGTCGCCACCGGTACCGGTCGCTGTTGGATCATTCGTGCCATCCACAAAGTTAATCGAACGATTCGGCAATACATTATCAACCAGATCCTCATGGGCAATCGCCATTCCCGAATCCACTACAACAGTCGTTACCTGTTGCCCAGTAATGTTTTGTTGATATGCCGCTAACACGTTCATGTCTTCACCTGAGACAAGAATGCTAGGATCGTACTGATAACGGCGACGTACTTCCTCTTCACTCATCCCTTGCGCCGTACGTAAATCTATCCAAGCTTGATACGTTTGCGCTTGCATGGCATAACCGGTCTGACCGGTGTTCTTAAGGTGCCACTGTTCGGAAAATAATGGGTCGGACTTTAAGTCGCCGCGAATGGTGAGTGAGCCACGTATTATTTGATCTGCCGTCGTCAGCTCATACGAGATTGTTCGGTTCTGAGCGGTATTTGTTGGCACATAGAGCACCGTGTTATCAGAAAGATCGGCATTCACGAGACCGTGTGAGAAAAGATATTGGTCGCGAGAATTCTTCATCACTTCGGAATTCTTCTCGAAGAATTTTATAGCCTCTACCGTGGTGTTTTGAGGGAGAATTTGCAGTGGCAATCCCACCCCCTGCTTCATTTCTGTTGCCTCAAGTGTTTGAGGCTCAATGGTGACGACAGGCTTGTCTTGCTCTTGTATGTTACAGCCTGAAATGGCTGATAACACGAGTCCCGCGAGGAGCCCTCGCTTCATTTTGTTGTTTTGCATTTAATTTCCTTATTATTCACTTCCATGTAAAAGGAAAAATCAAACTACGAAACGTCAAACAAAAACTCAAC
>NZ_MUFM01000058.1:0-7903 GCF_001996125.1 Salinivibrio sp. PR932
ATACTATAATAAATTTAGATAAAACTGAGACCACTATTGCAAAAGGAAGAGCAAACAAAAGCATTGCTCTTGTTATTAAAATAACTTTATCTCTAAGATCAACCACCCCGTTTTTATTTGCTTTTATTAAAGCAGGATAAATAGAAGTACCGAGAAGAACAGGTATGAGAAACCATAGTTCTGATATACGAAGTGCGGCAGAGTAATAGCCAACTTCTTCGTACGTTCCCAAGTTCCCCAACATGACATGGCCTAACTTTAACTTAACCACTGACGCTATAGCGGCGAAAATAAGCGGCCAGCTATCATTCATGAGTGATTTTGCTAAATTTAAATCCAAAAAATACTTTTTGGTCTTAGTGTCAGATTTTATTCTATACAGAACGACTAGGAATGCAGAAAGTAGAAAAGATTCAAAAAGGAATGCTTTTGCAAATGAAATTAATGGAGCATCAGAAAGTATCAGGTAAACTTTCACAGATCCACTAATAACGACAGAAAGGACACTTGATATTACAAAATATTTTATTTTAACAATGCTTTGGAAGTATAGCTTGATAACATTTAGAGTTTGAAATACTATGGAAAAAGCCATAATTATAGAAATTTCTCTCGTTTCAGTCGAGAAATCAAAACAAAATAAAACAATAAAGAATAATAATAGCGATAAAGTAGCACCGAGACACTTCAAAACATAAGCAGTGGCGAGTGTTTTCTCCCTACATTCTTTCTTATCAACTAACTCTCGAACGACAATGTTATCAAGGCCAAGTGTTGCTATCCCTCCGAAAATAGCAACAATACTGATTGCATACGAATATATCCCAAAGTCTTCAGGGCCTAAATGACGCGCCACCCATACACCGACCAAGAGTCCAACAATTAATTTCGTTGCATTATCTGCTATCAACCAGAAAGTATTTTTAGCATATTTCACGAAATATTTATTGTTGCGTAATTCTTTTATTTTTCCTAATAAGTACATCTAATTAACATTCATCATTTTAATAAAATTCAGCAATAAATCATTAAAAATAACACGGATAACGCATGAACACCCGCATCAAAAGAGGCTTCCCAGCAAGAGCGCTAGGTACTCTTGGTCCATCGCGCACATCATTCGCTTGCGTTGAATCCCGGCTTTGAAACTCTTCTCTTGCTTTAATAAATTCAAAACCATTTGCCTAATTCGTGCAAATACTTCCGCTCGATCATCGACTCTTATTCGGCAAGCATCTTCTTTTAATCCAACATCAAGTTGCCAGTGCATTGATTCAATTAACCAGTGCGAGCGCGTGGCATCATGAAGCTCTTTCCGTACTCTGTATTCAGTCATCGGTATTCGGGAATTGGAATACGGAGCGCTACGCTTACGGAGTACAGAAAGAGACGAGACGCTTCTAGAGACTAGAAAAAGCAGCCTCGTGCTCGCATCGGGGCTCTTCCTAGTTTCTAATCCTCATCCTTTCTAAACGCAAATCTCACTAACACAATCGCGACACCCAGCATACCGCCAAGTAGCGTTGCCAGCACACAGATCAATGCACGTTTGGGGCCGGCTTTTTCTTCGGGGACAATGGCCGGGTCGACGGTTTTAAACACAAATTCGTCTTGCACTTCGGCCAGCATCAAATTTTTAGTTTGCTCTTCAATCAGTTGGTAGAACACATTTTGCATTTGGGTGAGATTGGTGTTGTCAAGTTGTTGGCGCAAGTAGCCAATGTTGGTTTTGGTTTCTGCTAGTTTTTCTTGTTTCGCATGGGTATTGATGTCGTTCACCAACAACTCAACCACTTGCTGAGCAAACACCGGAGACTGAGACTCAAAACTAAGGGTGATTAAACCATTGTCTTTTTTTTCATTGACTGAAAGTTGCTCTGAAAACATTTTATATAATTGCCAATCTGTTGGCATGGCAGGTTGGTCCGCCGGGGCATCGTCGGGTTTTAGCCAAGTTTGTGTCTCTGGATTATAGCGCTCTAGGTTAATGATCCATTGATTCGTTTCATCATCCCAGCCTTCTGTGGCTGCCAGCGGCACGGCTAATTTATGCGTGTGAATGAATTCACTAATAAACTGGCGTGACTGCAACGTCGCGAGTGCAATCTCGGTTTCACTACCGCCTCTGCTGCCAAGGTTCACCCCAGCTAGCGAGGCCAAGCCCCCCAACTGGCCGGCCATGCTGGCCAAACCACCACCGCCCTGGTCATTGGCAGGTGCGAGCAAGGCTTCAGATTTGTAGATATTGGGAAGATAAAGCGAATACCCCACCCCAGCCACGGCAAAAACGAAGGTCATTGCAATGATCAACCACTTACCTTGCCATAAGGCGGCAAACAGCTCTCGGAGGTCGATTTCGTCATCCGCCGCCAATGGGGAGATGGGGAGGGATTGGTAGTGTTGTGGTGTATTTTCCATTCGTTAAAAGGTCCTAGGATCCTAGGTCCTAGATCCTAGGAAGAGCACCTAGGTCTAGGTTGTAGGATTATTTTCAAAATATTAAAAAATTTCTAAGAAAACGCGTCGCTTTTCCGCTGGGATGACTATTAATCGCTTACTACTAATAGTTATATCCGCCCGCTTCCTCACGTACCATCCCTTTACGGCGTTTAATGAGCGCAGCTAGCATCGCAGCAATTTCTTTCGCTTCTTGGACGAAGCCCATCCCAGTTTGCTTGTCTATAAACCCAGCTTCGATACCGATATATATTTGGGTGATAAGCTCACCAGCAGACCCTTTGGCAATATACAAAAATCTTGCTGATTCCGCAGGCGTTTCTCGTTCTTCACCTTCTGCAATATTAGAAGCAACGGATAATGCACTTCGCATTATTTGGTCTTTGTAACCGTAATTTTTGCATGCGTCGAACGTTTTATATACCGATGAAGAAAGTCGACAGCTACGCTTCCACACTTCAAGCCTTTCAAAATCAAGTTGGCGCATCTAATCCTATTCCATTACCTACGCTTTATCACCCTAGGATCTAGGACCTAGGCTCTAGGATCTAAGCTCCTCCGCCCCACTTTAATCATTCACTGCTTTCCACGCGATACCCATTTGATAGAGAATTTGAGTCGCGGTCGAGGCAGTGCTTAGGCCGTCTAGGTAATCGGTATCGATTGGCACGATGATGGTGTCGCCCGGTTCAAGCTGTTTTTGGTTGCGACTAAACCAGAAGCTATTATTTGGCATCATGACTGAGCCATCAGCACGAACCACGTAAATACGATCGGTATCTGCTTGTTGTTTAGTGCCTCCCGCAGATTCAATGTAGTCACTGACGGTCATACTGGGTTCAAACAGTTGGTTTGAAGTGAATTGCACTTCACCCATAATGCTAACTACTGGATTTTTCGGTGGCACGTAAAGTTTATCACCACTTTCTACCATGATATTGGCCACGTCATCACCCTGCAGCGCACGGGGCAAAGAGATCACCATTCGACCTACCGCCTCGGCGTTTTGGAGCTCTTCAGCAATCGATAGTGCTTCCGACGGGCTGGTCGTATACTGCGCACTGCTGGTTTGGCGACGTAAAGCAAGACTACTAATTTCTTGTTTAAGCTGCCGGTTAAGCATTTTTAAACGCTCTTCTTCTTGGCGCTTGAGTCGCTCTCGGCTAAATACGGCACCCTTAGGATAAGCAAATTCGGTTAACCCGCCTGCACGCTCAATCACATCTTTTAAGGTTTCGCCACGCTCAAAAGCATAAACCCCTGGAAAGCGAACCTCACCTTGTAGCTCAATCACGTTATCTTTGTGCCAGTTCGGTTTGGTCTTAATATTGATTCGGTCTTGACGATTAATTTTAAACTGTTGGTATTCTCCGTTGAGCGCTTTTTCTACATTAACTGGGTAATGACGGACCGTGAGTCGACCATCCACAACTTGACGACGTGTAATTTCTGCTTGGCCTAGATAAGCGGCTTCCGTCAGTCCCCCCGCTGCCTCAATGAGCTGTTGGAATGTCGCATTTGTGGGGAGTGGATAGATACCTGGGTATTTTACCGCACCACTCACCTCAACAATCGCAGCGTTTGATTCAATATTTGCTTGATCTTTCAAACGCTCAATAATGGGCTTCAGCTCTTGCTCTCGATGTGAAGGCTGCCCTTCTTCATCGTTTTGCGTCAATGCCTTTATCAATTGGGTTTGGTTTTGAACATTTTGTACTTGCACTTCAGCCCCTGTTGCTGGGTCGATAAATACGCGAGGGGCACCGCCTTCAGGTTGTTGAGCATATCTTATTTGCTGGGTAGTCGTGTCACTCTGCTGATTTTTCGTCTGTTGAGTGTAAGTGTCTGACAAAGGCATGTTCGCAGTAAGAGGAATACGTGTGACCTGTTGGCTCAACATTTGGTTTTGCTGAGCGTTTTTTGATTCACTTTGATCTATTTCGGTTTCGTCCCAAAACTGACTATCAATACCATTGTTGAACACGAAGATCTGATCGCCTTTATGCAAGCGTAGATTCTCGGAAGAGCTCGGCTGCTCTAGCGCTGTACCCAGTTTAAACTGTAGGACATCAATATTACGTTCAGCGTCGATTTCACGTACCACCAGCGCATAATTAAGATCAGCGCTCGGCTTTAGATCGCGACGGTTTTTTATCACGTCCGCTACCGTCATGCCTGGCTCGAAGTTGTAAGCGCCTTGACGAACAACCTCACCACGCACTACGACAGCATTGTCGAAAGCCTCATTACTCTTGGCTATGTGAATAGCATCGCCGTTTTTCACGGTAAAGGCTTGTCCCTTGGGTGTACGCATATCTACACTAAAAGGTTGGACACCGGATTCCGTTACACGTTTGACACTCACACTCGAGAGGTATCCTTCAGGTAGGCTTCCTCCTGCCATGGTCAGTATGTCAATCAGCGATGTTTTCTCTTTTAATTCGTATAGAGCTGGGCGCAATACTTCTCCATCAACTTTGACTTGAGCGCCACGAGTAGGCACAAATAGCGTGTCTCCCTTCAACAGACGAACATCGTTACGCGCGTCGCCATTTAGTAAAAGCGCGTATAAATCCAACGTGTTTATCACCTTGCCGTTGCGCTTTAGCTGGATATAACGTAGTGAGCCGGTCTTTTTTACTCCACCGCTTGCAATGAGTGCTTGTGTCATTGTAGTCAGCCCGCTCACAGTAAACGCACCCGGCTGTTTTACCTCACCAGCCAAGTAGATTTGCATTGTGCGCATCGCACTAATATCCACAGTGACATCTACGCCAATCACACGCTCCGCAAACATTGTGCGAATTTGCTCACGTACTTTGCTAAATGTCTCATCAGCGACTTGCATCGGACCATATTCAGGAAAATGAATATATCCATCACGTTTAACTTTGAGTTGGTACGCTTGGTTCTCTTTTCCAAATACTTGGATATCGAGCACATCGCCGGGCCCTACTCGATAATCATTCGGCAAAGGGAGGTCGTGTACAGCAACCATCGGCGTTGGCTCTCCGTCAAAAAATGCGTAGCCAAAGGGTTCAAGTGTCTTTGAGGGAGTATTTTCTTGCTGTAAGGCACGCTCTAAGAAGGCTTGTGAGCCACCGATGCGTTCAGGTCGGGAAGGTACAGAAGGGGCAGGCTGTTGATTATTGCTTGTCGCACTATCGATCCAGCGATCAAGATCCACACCATATTGACGCGCGAGTTGCTCTTGCTGTGCCCTTGGTAACTTTTTAAATTGTTCTAACTGGCTTGCCGTTGGCGTTGCCGCATGTGCCAGAGAGACTGTTAGCAATGCACAAACAAATAATGCCAGTATATGTCGCATTGTATTATGAGCAAAGGAAGCACAAATAGTGAGGGAGGCGCTAAAAGACCGCCCGAAAGAAGATAAGAGCATTAACATATGAGCGTGTTCCGTACTGTGAATGTCAATAAAGGCAACAGTTAAAATCGCATTTGGTAATTAAGCCAAACACGTACATTTGAATCTGCTACGTCCGGTGCGCCATCGTCCGTTTGGCTCGCACCCAATGTGAGCATAGCCGTCGCAATCGGTAGTCGGTAGCTTGCTTCTATATTTCGCCAAGAGTGAGCGCCTTGTTCGTGTTCAGCCGTCATTAATTTTATCTTATGATCGTTACTCAATTGGGCATACACGGCTATCGAACGGCTTTCGTTCAGTCCATAAGTTGTGCTGTTACCTCCTAATTGATCAGATGAAAGAGATTGATCTATGGCTGGCGTATACGCTAGCGAGGATTCAAAGCCATGATGAGTCGTTTGCTGCTCGAGCACCAAACGTATACTTTGTTGTCGTATCTCAGTTTGGCCACTCCAACCGACAACAGTGGCCGCTAATTCTTTACCTTTGTAATCAGTTGCCAGTTCTGTATACAACGCATGCGTCAATGGAAAGTCAGACGCTGGTAGGGCAAGTTTAGCGTCCCAAGCCCACTGTTCACTCGTTTGGTAAAGTCCATTAGGGTTTTGCCATTTCTGGTAAGTAACCCCATGTTGGAACAGTCTGAAGGGTTGACTCATTAAGCGTGCCGCCCAATGGGTATCGTATCCAGTTTTCTCTGGCAACTGATAGACCGTTTCGAATGACCAGTAACCCAATAAAAGGTTATCATCACCTAAATAGCTTAACGATGCACTCGGCGCAGGCTCTGATTGATTCCCCCAAATAAGATTATGTTGCCAACCTTGTCCCCACCAACGCTCAATTTGGCCTAACGTAAACAGCCAGCGTCCGTCATTAAGCGCCAAGTATGTCCCTTGCCATGTGTATTCATCGTCACCATTGGCATCTCGGCGGTATTGATTCGCGACCTTGAACGCAAATCGATTACTCATATATTGATACGCCGCCCCCACTGACCACTCATGGCGAGGCATATCACCATAGTCGAGAAATGTCGACGGGTCATTCGCCCAATACGCGTCAAATGCTATTGGCGCACGATTAAATTTTGCAGCTTGACCCTGATAGCGAACGTGGCTTCGAGCCGTATTGAGCATTTGATAACGCGCACCATTGATTGGGCGTTGGTCGACATTGTTCTGATGCTGAACCGACGTGTCATCGTAAAAACTGGACCAACGCAATGGATACTGATTAATGGGCGCACTGAGTTCGCCTGCATCTGACAATGCAGTAAGATCAGCGCGCATAAATGGATCATTTGGCTCCAACCAAGGTGAGGCCTTGACAGGTGTCGTTATTATCAGTATTGACGTGATTAGTATTAAAGTAGCTATCCATCGCCCATGTTGAAGTACAAACGAAGTGCTGTTCATCCCTTTTTAGCCTTCTAGTCGCTTTGCATATGAACGCCAAATCAATCCATGCAACTAACTGAAAAATATATTAAAAAATCAAGCAGAGATAATTTAGACACGCTACCGCCCGGAGGTATCGCTCCTCTATGCGCGGTTATCATTTTTACACTAGGTTGAACCTTAACTTGCCATACGGTCGCTTGTGTCAGACGAATGCTAGACACGTAGGCTGGTCACTCAGACACAACACATTGCTCAACCTTCAACACCTGCAGTTTACACATTTTGGTCTTCAGATAAAGAGCGCTGTTTTTTAAAAACTGCTTTAAAGATAACGTGCTACGTACAACCTGTAGATGTTTTAGTCCGTTTACTACTGAAAAGAAGGGATAGATCACGGAATGATAGGCTAATACTAGAAAGGACTTATTAGGACCTAGACCTTAGGGAACGATAACAGATAGCTTATGATTTCAGTCCAAACTCTGTAAGCTTTATTAGGCGAGTATGCCTAGGGGGAGGATAAGCCCCCCAAAATAGCGCTTCTATCTTTCTATCATCTACATAGAAATGATTAATTATACGTCTGAATACGAAGCGCTATGTTTTTTATTCAAAATTATTTCATTCCTGTCTCTTATACTCTTCTTACGCTGCCGAC